>JAUNSE010000207.1 GCA_030539415.1 Desulfovibrionaceae bacterium | reverse complement strand
CTGCCCGGTGGTGGACTTCAGGGTCAAGCTGTAAGACGGCATCTACCATTCCGTGGACTCCTCTGAATTTGCCTTCAAGATCGCAGGCTCTCTGGCCTTCAAGAACGCCATTGACAAACTGAAGGCCATCCTGCTCGAACCCATCGTCCTGCTTGAAGTGTCCATCCCGGACGACAGCATGGGCGATGTCATCGGCGACCTCTCCTCCCGCCGCGGCAAGGTCATCGGCTCCGACTCCCAGGGCGGCGTCACCGAAATCAAGGCCCACGTGCCCATGAGCGAGATCCTGCGCTACGCGTCCGACCTGCGCTCCATGACCGGCGGCCAGGGCTTCTTCACCATGGAATTCGACCATTATGAGGAAGCGCCGCAGCCTGTCGTCGAGAAGGTTGTTGCCGAATACCAGGCGAGCAAGGCCGAATAGTCCGCTGTCGGTCCCAATCCGCATCTGACAAAGTCATATCCGGCCTGAAACGCGCTGCGTTTTAGGCCGGATTTTCTTTTTTCCCCTGCCCGTCCCGCGAAGTCTTCCAGAAAGCCGCGGGACGAGGATAAGAGATTTTGCGTATGGCAAAAAGCACCCGGGCTTCAGTGTTCACCGCCGCAGAACGTACAGAAAGGCCCACGGCCTTCGACAGGCGTTCCTTCATGGGCGCAGCTTTGGGGCTTTGCGCAGGCCTTGCCTGCGAGGCCGCCCTGCCGCGCCTGGCCCTTGCCGAGGAGACCGCTCAAGGCCTCTCCAGGGAGGAGCTTCTGGCGGACTACGAGGCCAGACGGCTCTTCCTTGAGGAGAACAACAACGACCTGCGCCTGCCTGCGCTGCAGGCCAGGGACAGGCGCGGCTCCATCCCCAATGACAAACGGCCGCCCGCACGGCGCACGCCGGAAAGATCCCTTCCTCCGAATCCCGAGGCCACCAAGGGCGTCATACGCCGCATCAGCATCCCGTCGGGTGAGAAGGTCTGCGCCCTGACCTTCGACATGTGCGAGCTGGAGACCTCCACCTCGGGCTTCGACACGGACATGATCATCTGGCTGCAGGACAATAATATCCCGGCCACGCTGTTCATGGGCGGCAAGTGGATGCGCACGCACGAGCGCCGGGTGCGCGAGGTCCTGCGCGACCCGCTCTTCGAGGTCGGCAATCATGCCTGGGCCCACGGGAATTTCGGTCTGCTCACTCCTGCACGCATGCGCGAGGAGGTGCTGGACACCCAGTGCCAGTACGAACTTCTGCGCGCCCGGGCCCTGAAGGACGCCGCCAGAAGCACAGTTGGCGGCACGCTTCCCATCCCCGAGGTGCTGCGCTTCTTCCGCTTTCCCTACGGCCGCTGCACGCCGCAGGCGCTGGCCCTGCTGGCTGAATACGGCCTTGAGCCCGTGCAGTGGGATGTGGTGGCCGAAACGGGCGGCAACAATGCCAGTCTCGCACGCAGCCGGCACGTTGTGAGTCAGGTGAAGCCCGGCTCCATTCTGCTCTTCCACGCCAACATGGTGCCCAAGGGCTCCTTCCAGCTTCTGCGCTATGTGGCCACAGCCCTGCAGCGACAGGGCTATCGCTTTGCGACTGTGGGCGAACTGCTGGCCATGGGCACGCCGGAGCGCGAACTTGAGGGCTACTTCGAAAAGCCCGGCGACAATGCCGATCTGGACCGGCGCTTTGGCAGCGAGGGCACAGGCCGCAGATAGTTTTTCTGCCTGACACCCAACTCTCAATCCATCTGCCGCGCATCACGATGCACACTGCAAGAATAACAGCATCAGATGTGTTGTAAAATCAAATATCGCTGATTTGAAGCCTGCTGCTTTAAATTCAGTAAATACAAGAAGAGGGCCCGAAGGCCCTCTTCTAAAATATCATCTCTGTATCCGGGACGAACCCGAATCAGCAGTGACTAGAACTCATAAGCGAAGTTGACGGAAATGTTCCAGGCGTCACGCACGTCGGAAGAGTTGCCATTCTTGCCGCTCAGCTGCTTCTTCACGCCGCCGTACTTGCTGTCGGACATCCACATGGCGATGTAGTTGGCATCCAGGCAGATCTTGAAGTTCTCGTACATCTTGTAGGTGTTCTCAAGACCGATTTCAAGAGCATAGTCTTCTTCGGTCATGTACAGACCGCCAACACCGTAGCTGGCGCTGTTGACAGAGCTGAAAGAAGGATTGGTCGCAAGAGCCTGCTGCCTGTAAATCTTCTTCAGCACACCGGAATCGTTGGTACCGCCGATCAGGTTCAGGCGGAAGGTGTGCTTCAGGTTCTCGAGGAAGGACATGTCCTTCACACGCAGACCAACACCCCAGGTGCCAGCCATCGTATTGGCAATGGTAGCTTCGCGAGCGAGGTACTTGCCGCCATCGAAAGCGTAGTTGGAGAAGGAGTTGTCGCCGTTACCAACGGTCAGGTAGGGCATACGCTCGGAACCGTTGCCGAGGTCGTCATCGTCACCGGAGCTGTACCAGCCGATGATGCCCGGAATACCGAAGTCCATCTTGTACTCGACCAGAGCGGCAGCCATCCAGCCGGCGCGGTTCATGCGGGATTCCGACCAGTTCGTGCCGCCGCCCATGACATCGATGGCAACACGGAAGGGATCGGCCACAGTGATGTCGGCGGTCACGCCAGCGAACCAAGCGGTAGCGTATTCGTCCTGAACAACACCCTCAAGCGTACGACCGCTGTTGCTGATATAACCCCAGGCAGGCAGAAGGCCATTGCGCATCTGAGCCCAGCTAGTGCCAAGATTGCTCTTGGAGAAATCACCAGAGCTGTTCATCAGAGTGCCGTAAGCCTTGTCAGCGCTCAGAGCGTTGGGCCCGATGGCGGCGATCAAGCCGTAAGGGGTCACCTTCACGCCGTCAAAGGACAGCGGAACGGTCAGACCGAAGACATCAACGTTGTCCATGAAATTGGACTTGTCCTGACCCTTGCCACTGTCGCCACTGGCATAGTTATCGTTGTAGGGACGCAGCCAGAAAACACTCAGGCCCACGTTGTCGGTGAACTTGGTGGACACGGTCACACCGGCCACATCGTCCTCGAAGATCTGGGACTTGCCCATGGTGAAGGACGGCAGCCCAAAGCCCTGGATGCCCATGCGGACCTTGATGTCGGTCTCGGGAATCATCCAGTCGATGAAGGCGCGGCGAACCTTGATGCAGGTGTCGTCAGCACCCAGAGCGCCGCTGTGCTCAGCCTTGCCCCAAGTGGTGGTGCCGATTTCGAAGAAGACCTGACCGGACAGATTTTCGGAAGCCACAGCGTCCACCCACAGACGGACACGCTGCTTGGCTTCGAAATTGTCGTCGCCACTGTAACCGGTGTTGTTAGTGAAGCCGCCGTTGTTGCCGACTTCGAAGTCCATCATCCAGTTGCCCTTGGCCTTGAAATCAACAGCGTTGGCGCTGGGGGCCATGCTGAACACGAGGCCGGCAGCAATAAGCAGAGTTGCAAGCTTTTTCATGATTATTTTCCTTCCTTACAAAAGACACCCATTGGGTATCGGTTTGTCTCTATAGGGGGCGAAGCCTTGCGGCTTAACGCTTGAGGGGAACATACTCAGTTCTCCCGCCTCTTGCAAGCTTTATCGTCCAAATTTTTTAACTCTTTAGTTTCGCCAAAAAAATATTTTTGACAAATTTCACTGTAAAATCGGTAAATTAACTTTTTTGAGCTCCGCAAGACGGCAAAAAAATAAAATTTTTGTGACAAGGGCATGTCCGAGCCCGCCAGAGGCCTGTTATGGCCGTTTTCTGCCTGTTTCTGCCTGCCGTCACCGCATTCTCAGGCCTCCGCCTTTCGCTTTTCCGCATGTTCAGACCAACTGAATGCCTTGATTTCACGCTCCATCTTAACAACAAGCTATTCGCGACATTTTACAGCACAAAAGCGTTGAAAAAACTTGACTGTCGTTCAAAGGACTGCCATTGCCCATCGGCAGTTCCATCCGACTCCCGGCACCACGCGTGAGGAGAGAGCGCCACTCCGTCGCATCATGCCGGACGGCTGACCTCTCTCTCCATTTTGGCGAGATACCACACCATACGGTCATATTGCTTCTTTTATTCTTTCGACACTGTCACTGCGCACCCATCATCAATGTACTGACGGATGCAACAATCTGTATACTGACTATTATATCCCCAATAATTAGCATTCAATATCAATTCAATATGATAGTTTCATGTCAAATTCCGAGCAATTTATTTAAGTACAATTTCTGACAATCATACGCTATCTTCTCTTTCTTGACAGGGCATCAGTCTTCGTGCAATAGCTTTCGCCCACTGGAGGAATGTCATGCTCAAGGAACAGTACACTGGTCAGGGAAAGGTTCTGCTGCTTGCCGGCGGCGGCCGCATCTACACGGATCTCGCCGCGCGCTTTGTCCGCTCAGAGCGCAGTCTCGACGACATCGTGGCCTCGCCCTAC
>JAUNSE010000206.1 GCA_030539415.1 Desulfovibrionaceae bacterium | reverse complement strand
GGAGGGAGGCTCGAGAGGGAAAAACTGGGCGGCAGACTCGGGCGAAGCCTGCGGACGAGGAGGCGGGAGATGCTTCGGGCGAGATGCCGCATCGGGGGACGCCCCTGCCCTGCCGGCGTGATCGGCAGGTTCTGACGGGCCCCGTCCCGGGCCGGCTCCTCGGCCGGTCTTAGTCCTCCATCGGCCTGGGCCCACCAGCGGGTCGCCCTGTTCGGACCGGCTTCTTCCATCGGACGTCTTTTCCTCCGGACAAGCTTCTCCCCTAGCGCGGACCCGGACCCGCCGGCGGACACGAGCCTCTCTCTGCCGGCCCGGCGCCTGCGGCCCGCTGTTCCAGGCTCGGCATCTCCTGTCCGGCGCGGCCTGTTCTGCCTGCTGGGCCTCCGGGTCCGGCCCTTTCCGGCGCCGCTTCCGGGGCCGGGCCGGCCGCGCGTTTCATGGCAGTCTGCAAAGCCGCACTGCCGTCCGGCAGCGATCCGTAGCGTGTTCTGTGCCGCATCATGTCCCCCAAAATGCGCACGGATCAGAAAACAGACGGCCTTTCCCCCGGTTCCACGGGTTGCGGCGGCAAAAAAATCCGCCGAAAAATACCTTTCCCTCAAATCCGCACAAAAATATTTTTTCTTTGGCACGGCAGTTCGCGTTTACCCCGCACGTCAACCGCCCGCCTCTTTTCCGGCTGCGCCGCGTGCCGCGGCATGGCCGGGAATACCGGGGCGTCGTTCCGATTGCCCTGCGCATCCATCCGGCATTGCTGGTCTTTTTCAGCAGGACCGCCGTCCCGAAAGAGGGCTCGTCACGGCTGCATGAAGACCGGGAGCAAGGTCGCGGAAGAGCCGATCGGGCGGCGCCTGGTGTTTGAACAAATTGCGAATCGGCGCGCTCTTGTTCTTGTCATCTTTTTTCTTGGCGGTTATTTTGCGGCAAACAGGTTGGGAAACAGGCACCGGCATGCTCCGCGTCCGCGAAGCGCCGGCGCCTGGCGTTCCCGTGCAGATTTCCAACAGCGGCACAGCCTGCCCGCCACGAGGCCCCTACGCATGAGCAAGAACAAGTTTTCAGCCATAACCACGGAGATAGCTCCGCCCCCGGGAGAAAAAATCAAACAGGTGCTTGACGAGAAGGACCTCACGCAGAAGGAATTCGCGCAGCGCATGGCCCTGTCCGAGAAGCACGTCAGCAAGCTTGTCAACGGCGAGGTGCAGCTCACCCCCGGCATGGCCGTGAAGCTGGAGTCCGTGCTTGGCATTCCGGCCTCCTACTGGTGCGGCCTGGAGTCCTCCTTCCGGGAGAGCATCGCGAGACGCGAGGAGGAGGAGAAGATGGGCGACGAGCTCATCATCGCCCGCCGCTTCCCGTGCCCGGACATGGAGCGCCAGGGCTGGATCTCCAGGGCGCAGTCCAGGCCCGACTCCGTCTACCGCCTGCGCCAGTTCTTCGAGGTCTGCTCCCTGTCCATGCTCAAGGACGACGAGCTCGCCCCGCAGGTCACCCCGCCCTCCCCGGACATGAATCCCGGCCTGTCCGGCCGCACCTCCTCCCTGGGCAAGGAGCTCTGCGCGCTGCTCGCCTGGGCCCAGAAGGCCAAGCTCGAGGCGCGCCACGCCAAGGTCAGGGCCATCAGCCTCTACTGCCTCGAGCAGTACGTGAGCGAGATCCGCGAGCAGACCGTGAATCCTCCCCACCTCTTCTGCCCGAAGCTCAAGAAGACGCTGGCCGAATCCGGCGTTGCCCTGGTCTTCATGCCCGCCATCCGCGGCGCCGAGGCCCGCGGCGCCGTCTTCACGGACGGCAGGAAGCTCGTGCTGGCCATCACCATCCGCGACACCGAGGCCGCCGTCTTCTGGTTCAACCTGTTCTACGAGATCGCCTGCGTGCTGCTGCAGTTTGCCGGCAGGGACGAGGCCCTCAGCCCGGACGAGGAGCAGCAGGCCGTGCAGTACGCCTGGGACGTGCTCATTCCGCCGGACGCCTATGCCGAGCTCGTGCAGATGCAGAGTCCCGACATCGAGACCATCAGGGCCTTTTCCTCCCGCATCGGCGTGCATCCCTCCATTGTCTGCCTGCGTCTCTACGAGGACGGCCTGGCCAGCGCGGAGATGCGCGGCGAACTCGCCGAAACGTACATGCCGTCCGGCCGCTTCTAGGGCAGGACCCGGCCCGAGTTGAATGGCCCCGGCCCGGCCCGATTCTGCCTGATTCGGCCCGGCTTGCCCCGGCCCGGAACCATCCTCCGTCGCAGTCGGAGAAGGCGGCGGGTGCCGCGCAAAGCAGGGAGCCCCTGCCGCGCGGCCCCGCCGTTTTCCTGTCTCTGCAAAATCCCTCCCGGGCGGTGCCGGACCGGTCCCCGGGACGCTTCTTCCTGTCATCAGGGCCCGGCACCGGGCGCAGGGCCAGAAAAAAGAAGCGCTTCCCGCCGCGGTGCTTGTCCGCTGCGGGAGGCGCTTCTTCTTTGCTGCTCTGCTGTAAGGGGCCTAGGCCAGCTTTTCGGCCTCGGTCACGATATTCTTGGTCACTTCCAGGAAGGCGTCCTTGGCCGGGCTTTCGCCGGGCATCTCGACCACGGGCACGCCGTTGTCGGCGGAGACCACGGCCTGCACGTCCAGCGGGATGGCGCCCAGGAAGGGGATGTTGTCCTTCTTCGCCAGCTCCTCGCCGCCGCCGTGCTTGAAGAGATCAATCTTGCCGTGGCAGTGCGGGCAGACCAGGCCGCTCATGTTCTCGATGAGGCCCACCACCTTCGCCTTGGTGATCTGGATGAAGTTGATGCACTTGCGCACGTCCGCCAGGGAGATTTCCTGAGGCGTGGTCACGACCACGCACTTGGCGTCCGGAATGGTCTGGAAGATGGTCATGTGCTCGTCGCCGGTTCCCGGAGGGGAGTCGATGACGAGGAAGTCGAGATCGCCCCAGGCCACGTCGCTGATGAACTGGCGGATGGCGCCGGTCTTCTTGGGGCCGCGCCAGATGATGGCCTGGTCCCTGTCCTCGCCGAGGAGGGTGTCCATGGAGATGACTTCGAGACCGGAGGGGCAGGTGGCCGGGACAATGAGATTGTCCTGGTTGACCATGAGCTGGGTCTCTTTCAGGCCGAGCAGGTTGGGCACGCTGGGGCCGTGGATGTCCACGTCGAGCAGGCCGACCCTGTAGCCCAGCTTGACCAGCGAGCAGGCGACGTTGACGGCCACCGAGCTTTTGCCCACGCCGCCCTTGCCGCTCATGATGAACAGTTTGTGCTTGATGTGCGAGAGACGGTCTTCAATCTTCTTGTCCTGCTGGGCCATCATCTGACTGGGGCAGCCAGCCGGATTGCCGGCAGAGGAACAGGAAGAGGCCGAGCCGCACGACGAACAACCGGACATAGAACTTCCTTCGAGCTTGAGATTACCACCCGTGGTTGCCCACGAGATCCACAAAGGCGGCGGGACCGCAGTCCTCTTCGGCAAAGCCGCCGCCTGTCCTGACAACGCGCACAAGCCGCTGGCTGTGCGGGTCTCCTACAGGAATAAGCATGATTCCGTTTTCGTCAAGCTGATCGAGCAGGGGCCTTGGGACCTGCGGGCCGCCGGCCGTGACGATGACGCGGTCGTAGGGGGCCGTGCGCGGAAAGCCGAGCGTTCCGTCCGCCAGAATCATGTGCACCCTGGTGACGCCGATGTCGGCGAGCAGGGCCCTGGTGCGCCGGTAGAGCTGGGGCAGGCGCTCGGTCGTGTAGACGTCGCAGCCGAGCCTTGCCAGCACGGCGGCCTGATAGCCGGAGCCGGTGCCCACCTCCAGCACGCGCATGCCGGGGGAGACGCACAGAAGCTCCGTCATCCTGGCCACGGTCAGCGGGCTCGAGATGGTCTGGCCCAGGCCCAGCGGCAGGGTGCCGATCTCGTAGGCCCGAAAGGCCAGGGCCTCGTCCACGAACAGATGCCGCGGCACGCTTCCCATGGCCTCCAGCACGCGCGGATCGCGCACGCCCCTGCGCGCCAGCTCGTCCACCATGCGCTGCCTCGAGCGGTGCGGATCGATGCGCGGACGCTCGCGGACGGGCCGGGGGGATTCGGAATGGGCGAAGGACAAGGGAAACCTCTGAAAAGCGGGATGGGGCCGGATCGGGCCGGCAGAAGGGGAACGGACAAAAGAGGAGGACGGCACTGCGGGCCGCCGGGGCGGGCGCATGGCCTCCCCCGCGGATTTGTTTACGCTTTTCGGCAAGTTCTGTCCATGCCGGGCGGCTCTTCTTTTGCCCGGCCCCGAGGCCCCGGACAGGGCGGCGGGAGCCGTTCTTCTGCCGGTCCCGGGGATTTGCGCAGGGCTGTGCCCGGACGGATTCTCCCTCCGGGCGGGCGTTTCGCACGGCGTTTCGCAATTGCTATTTTTCACCCGGCAGTATAGGTTTCAGGGATTATCACACAAGTCAGGACCTTCCCCCGGCGGCCGGTCCAG
>JAUNSE010000205.1 GCA_030539415.1 Desulfovibrionaceae bacterium | reverse complement strand
CGATGCGGCCTGCGCAAGGCTCGCGCAGCTGGCCAGGCTCGGCTCGGCGTACGCCTGCTGGCTTCTCGGCGACAGGCTGGCCAGGGGCGACGGTCTGGAAAAGGACGAGGAGGCCGCGCGCCCGCTGCTGGAAAAGGCGGCCTCTGCCGGCATCGGCGCGGCCTGCTGGCGCCTGCACTGCCTTGACGGGGAGCGGGCCGCGGGCTCGGAACTCCTCCGCGAGGGCATTGCCGCGGGCTCGGTCCGCTGCGCCAGAGCCCTGGCCATGGACTGGAAGGAGGGAGGTTCGCGTCTGGACAAAAGGGAAGCCGGCCTGATCTGCGATCTGCTGCTCGAAGCTGCGCGCGAGGGCAGCTGGCCCTGCCTGGAGGCGCTGCTGCCCCTGCTGGACCGCTGTCCGAAGCTGTGGACCAGAACGAAGGAGCGCATGGACGCCCTGACTCTGACCGGAATGGCGGCCCGTTCGGGGATTGTGCCCGCCATGGTGCATCTCGGCAGACAGGCGGACGGGAACTCCGGCCGGGAGAGCGGCGACGCGGGCAGGCACTGGCTTGAGCAGGCCCGGGATGCCGGTTCGGTCGAGGCGGTCCTTGCCCTGTCCGAGCAGGCGGTGAGGGCCGGCAGATTGGAAGAGGCGCTCCGCATGCTTGACGTCGTCCGGCATGACTGCAGGGCGCTCTGTCTGGCCGGCTACCTGCTGTACCGGGGCGCCGGGAACAGAAGGAGCGCGGAAAAGGCCGCGGAGATCATGCAGCAGGCGATCCGGGACGGCGCTGCCGACCTCGCGGCCGAAAAGGCCTGGATCATGTGCCTCGCTCTGAACGCCGGGGAAGGTGTGCGCAAGGACGGACTGAAACTGCTCAGGGCGGCCGTGGAGGAGGGCAGCCGGGAGGCGCTCGTCAGTCTGGCCCATCTGCGCCTGATCGACCTGACCGGCGAGGAGGACAGCGTCCGGCTGGGTCTCGACCTGCTGGAATCCCTCCGGGACAGCGACGGCAGGGCCTGCGGCATGCTGGCCGAAACATATCTGCTCGGCCTGTACGGTGTGCCGGCGGACATGGAGAGGGGTCTTGCCCTGGCCTGCGAGGGCTATGCCAGGGACGATCTCCGCTCGTCCGTCCTGCTTCTGCTGAACCGCAAAAGCCGGCTTGGCGGAGAGGTCTGCGCCGACAATCCCGTCTCCGGGAGCGAGATCATGGGCGCATCCCTCTTTCTGGCCGGGCGGGATGACATCATGATGATGGCGGATGCCGCCCTGGGCCGGCTCGCGGTTCAGTTTCCACTCCTGGCGAGCCATGCGGAGGCCGGGCTGATGCTTGCCGCCTCCATGCTTCGGGGCCTCGCGGCCAGAGACATGGCCGTTCTCACCCTGATTGCCGCGGGTGCGCCGAAGTTCGGGGATAGCCCGCCCACCAGAACCGCCGCGCGCGCCTTTTCCGATGTTTTCCAGATGGAGAGCACCCCCCTGGGCTCCTTCACAACCTGGGAGCAGGTCATCGCCTTCACGGCCGCGGCCGTCGCAAAGCCGGAGGCCGCGCTGAACATGGTGATGGATGACCGCGAGGGCGGTTCCGGCCCCTCCCGCGGCTCGGGAAGGACCGCCGCGAAGCGCAGCGGATCGGCCCGGCGCAAGGCCCGCAACAAGAGGAAGTAACCTTTATACTCCGGACACAGGAGGCAGCATGACAGACAGATCGAAGACTGACGTCCCGGTTCTGTACAAGAGCATAGAGCTTCGCGGCACCATGCCGTGCCGGCCCGCCGGCACCGGGAGCGCGGGAGAGGAGAGCCTCTTTCGCGAGCGCTACATCCCCGCGGATGACTGCTCGGCGTGGCTCAAGACCCGCAAGGGCAGGAAGCGGGACAGCGAGGCCGCCTCCCTGGAGGCGGACCTGCGCAATCCCGAGACCTTCGATGCGGCCTGCGCAAGGCTCGCGCAGCTGGCCAGGCTCGGCTCGGCGTACGCCAGCTGGCTTCTCGGCGACAGGCTGGCGAGAGGCGAGGGACTGGAACAGGACGGGGAGCTCGCGCTGCCCCTGCTGGAAAAGGCCGCCCGCGCGGGCATAGGCCCGGCCTGCCTGGCCGTCTTCCGCCTGCTGGATCCGAAGGGGGACGGGACGGGACGCGGCGCCCTCGACTGGCTTGTCCGCGGCACGCGCGCCGGCTCCTTTCACTGCGCGGCGCTCCTGGCCGGCTTCTGGAACCGGGGACGCCTGTGCCTGGACGACGAGGAAGCCGCCGTTCTGTGCCGCCTGCTGGGCAAGGCCGCCTTCCTGGGCAGCTGGGACTGCCTGGACTCGCTGCTGAACGTGATGCAGGACAAGCGGCAGATGACGCGGCTGCAGGCGACGCACGGTGTCGCCGTGCACCTGCTTGCGGATGCGGCCCAGAGCGGCTTTGTGCCGGCCATGCTGCGCCTGGCCAGAGTGCTGGCGGACGGCGGCGTCATCATCTCGAACCGGGAGCTGGCCCTCGTCTGGGCGGAGCGAGCCTGGCGGGCCGGCTCGGCCGAGGGCGGCTGCCTGCTGGCCGAACTGCGGATGATGGAGGGCGAAGCTGCCGGCCGGATCGACGACCTCCTGCGGAAGAGCGCCGGGAAGGGCTGTCACAGGGCCGGCCTGCACCTGGCCATCCTGGAGTACTCCGCCGCACCCGACAGAACGGCCCAGACCCGGGCGCTGAAGCGCATGCTCGAGGCCTGCCGCGGCAGCGAGGCGGCCGATCTGGCCTGCGAGAGCGGCTGGGCGATGTGCGCCTCCCCCGCAGGCGAAATGTTCGGCCAGCTGGAGGACGGCCTGGCCCTGCTCCGCGCGGCCGCCGGGCAGGGCGCCGTCAGGGCGGAGGGGCTGCTTGCCAGGGCAGCCCTGCTCGGCCTGACCGGCGAAGGGAACGCTGTCCGGAATGCCCTGGACAGGCTGGAGGAGCTGAAGCGCCGGGGCTGGGGCCCGGCCTGCGGCATGCTGGCCGAAGCGCATCTCTTCGGCCTGTACGGCCTGCGTCCGTCCCAGCGCAAGGGTCTTGCCGAGGCCGTCGAAGGCCTGCGCACGGACGACAGGCGGTCCGCGGCCCTGCTCTGCCTCAACCGCGAAGGCGTCCTGGGGCGCGATCCGGATGGCGTCAATCCTCTGGACGAGGACAGCGTCGTGCCGCTCGGCAGGTTTCTGATCGACCGGCAGGAGCCGCTGATGCACGCGCACGAGGCCGTGCAGGACATCCGCATGCAGTATGCCCAGACAGAGCCCGCCGAGGCCGGCCGCGCCCTCGCCTCCCTCCTCCGCCACTCCGTGCTCACAAGGGACTCGGCCGCGCTGTCCTGCATCAGGCAGTGGATTGAGGCCCTCCCGCAGGGCAGCCGCACCGATGCGGCCATGCGCGCCCTTTCCGAGTCGCTCGGGCTGCGGGACTTCGGCATCGGGTCCGGCGAAAGCCATCGCGACGCCATCTCCTTCGCCCGGATGGCCGAACGCAGGCCCGCGATGGCGGGCGGCCTGCTGATGTACGGCAGGCACTTCGCCTCCCTCCTGGGCGGCGACTGCTCCCTGCTGCTCGAAGGGGACGGCACCCTGCGGCACGTCCGCAGCCAGGACGGCGAAAGCGGGCCCGAAGGCGCGCAGCCCGGCGGGAAGAGAAGGGACGGACGCCGCAGAAAGAAGCGGCGCAGAAAGTAGGAGCCGGGTGCCGCGCACCCATCCCGCGCAGACCGCGGCGAGCAATGCCGCCGAAAAGGAGATCATATGGGAAAGAAGACCGGCAAGACCCGGAAGAAGGCCGCCGGAGGCAAGTCCGCGAAGCGCTCGTCCGGCCGCATCCTGTACTTTGACGGGCCGGCCCCAGAGGACGGCGCCGTCGAGGCCTGGATCGAGGCGCACTGCGGCAGCGGCATCGAGTCCATGGCCGGCGCAGCCTGGGAGGACCTGGCCTCTCCGGCCAGGCGCGAGGGCGCGCTCGCGGCGCTCTGGGGGCTCGCGGACGAGGGCTCGGCCCTGGCGGCCTGCGCCCTGGGCTGCCTCGTCCGCCAGGGACTGCCCGCCCCCGAGGGCACAGACGCGAAGGCCCTGCTCGAAAAGGCCGCCGAAGCCGGCATAGGCCCGGCGTATCTGGAACTCGCGCAGATGGAGCTCGCGCGGACGGACGGACGGCCTGACGGAACCCGTCGGGAAGAGGCCGCTCCCGAAGAGGGGCAGCCTGAAAAGGCTCCTGCCGAAGGGGCGCGAGCGGAAGACAGCGCCGCATCCTCCTGTGCCGGGGCTGCGGCGGACCTCGTTCTCAAAGGCTTCGAACTGGGCTCCCCGGGCTGCGCCCTGCTCCTTGCCGAACAGCGCCTTGCCGGACAGATTCTTCTCTCCGAGGAGACGGCCGAGGAGCTGGGGACGGCGCTGCTTGCCTGCGCCGGAGCCGGCAGCTGGCCGTCGCTCAAAGCCCTGGCCGATCTGCTTGCCGAAACCAGTCCCTGTGCGA
>JAUNSE010000204.1:1598-4478 GCA_030539415.1 Desulfovibrionaceae bacterium | reverse complement strand
GACCACCCTTCGGGCATCAGGTCCGACGGTACAGGTCGAGGCCGGGCCATGCCATCTGGCAAGCGCACTGGCGCAGACCAGGGCAGACCTTAGGGCATCAGGTCCGACGGTACCGGTCGAGGCCGGGCCATGCTCTCAAGCAAGCGCACTGGCGCCTCTCCTGACCACCCTTCGGGCATCAGGTCCGACGGTACAGGTCCAGGCCGAGTCATGCTCACCGGCAAGAGGCGAGGCGGAGCCAGTCCTGACCACCCTTCAGGCATCAGGCCCGACGGTGCCGGTCGAGGCCAGGCCATGCCCTCAGGCAGGCGCACTGGCACAGACCAGGGCAGCCCTTCGGGCATCAGGCCCGACGGTACCGGTCAAGGCCGGGCCATGCTCTCAGGCAGGCGCACTGGTGCCTCTCCTGACCACCCTTCGGGCATCAGTCCCGACGGCCGGAGCCTCTCTTCGGACTGCAGCCGCCATCGCTGCCCTGACCGCCCTCCCGACCATGGCTTCGCCCGTGGCCCGGGGCCAGGCTGTCGCTGCCAGACCGGCGGCCAGTCTTCCTTCCCGGACCTGTCATGCCGCTCAAGGCCTTCAGGACATCCCGGGGCCGGTCGGCTCGGTCTCATGGGGCGGACCTCCGGCAGAATCGCCGCTCCGGCCTGCGGATGGCACAAGGCGGGGAGAGGCTGTGACAGCAGACTGCAGAGAGAGGTCCCGACGGCATGGCAGCACGCCGACGTCCATCCGGCGGACTGCCCTGCCGGCAGGGTCGCGCCCGGATCTCCCGGACCCGTTCCAGCCTCCTTCGGCCGGGACCGGCAGGCAGCGGCACCGTCACCCAGGCAAGGCCCTGACAGGAGCCTGAAGCCAGAGGGGCGGGCCCGATTTTCCGGCAGAAGGAGGCGGGCAGTAAAAATCTTCTCAACTGCCTGTCATGACATGCGTTTTTCAAATTACACATATAATGAACTGCTTTTTTGAGGATCTTCCAGTCATGTGCAATTCTTTACTTTTTGAAAATTGGAATTTCGTGGGCAGTCCGCTCTTCCGTTTGATCGCAAATGTCTGCAAAAAACAGTCAAATACATTGTTTTCGATATAATGATGAATGATATTTTTAATTGTTTTGCATTTTTACATATTAAATAAAAATTTGTTTGTGATCAATATCAATCATCATCAGAAAACAGATCATTCTGCAAGCGCTTAGATCTGAATCGCTGATCGTTTCAATATAAATATTAAATTGAACACGATCAGACAGGAGTTGCAAACATGGATCCCGGACAGAGCACTGACATGTTCGCTGACAATTTGCAAGAGACAGACATATACAGATATTCGGTTTTTTAGCAATGCAATATTCACGTGACATGCGATCATGCCACACTAATGAAAATTTTTAACCAAAATATCAATAAGATACCTCCTCACCAGTGACTATTGATCGACAGCGAACATGACGATTCGAGAAGTATTACCCCCCGTTCACCCCTTTTATCGTGATTCTGACAGGTTATGACAATTACTCAGCGGCCATTGCAGCAATTCCGAAATAAATCACATGAAAGCAAGCTATCGTGAAAATTTCATACCCCTGTTTTCAAACAGGACTTCACCTCCTCTCAAACTTTCAAGGCCAGGCTTCCGCGCCCGACGGACAGCGCGAAAATCGGCCCTGCTGGCCGATTTCCTCTTCCAAGCCCCGGACAGCCCTTCTCCGGCCCCCCTGTCAGGCCGGCTGCCGGCCGGATCGGTACGCAGTTTTGCGAACAGTGCGGAGAATTTCGCCCGAACTGCACGCATTGTCAGGCAGTTAATACAGTACAGGACCAAATTATGCTGCAACTAAAGCCAATCTTGTCAGATCAACATCCAGCCGGTCCGGGCTGGTCCCAAAAGGCCGTCCAATCTGGAGACTGTACGGGAGTCCATTCGGGAGCCTGTTCAGGAACCCGGCAGGACGTCCGAGCCGGCATCCGAACAGGCAGCGGGTCAGACATTCGATCGGCCATCCCCTCGGGCACGGGGACAGACTCTCCGTCAGACACTTGCCCGCTCTCCCGCGATCCCGCAGACCAGGTCGAGTTCATCTCCCTGAGGGCGCAGGCGCGGATCCTGTCCGCCCTTCAGGCGTCAGGTCCGACGGTACAGGTCCAGGCCGGGCCATGCCCTCAGGCAAGCGCACTGGCGCAGACTAGGGCAGACCTTAGGGCATCAGGTCCGACGGTACCGGTCGAGGCCGGGCCATGCCCTCCGAGTGGAAGCGAGGCGGAGTCAGTCCTGACCACCCTTCGGGCATCAGTCCCGACGGTACCGGTCGAGGCCGGGCCATGCCCTCAGGCAAGCACACTGGCACCTCTCCTGACCACCCTTCGGTCATCAGGTCCGACGGTGTCGGTTCAGGCCGGGCCATGCCATCAGGCAGGCGCACTGGTGCAGACCAGAGCAGACATTCGGGCATCAGACCCGACGGCCCCGGTCCAGACAAAGCCCTTCTCTCAGGCAGCAATCTCACTGCCGCCTCTCCGGTTCGCTCCCTGGGCGGCAGACCCGACAGTCTCCATCCAGGCAAAGCCCTTCTCTCCGGCAGCAATCTCACTCCCGCCTGTCCGGTTCGCTCATCGGACGGCAGACCCGACGGTCCCCATCCAGACAAAGCCCTTCTCTCAGGCAGAAAGCGCATTGGCTCGTCTTCGGACAGCCCTTCAGGCAGGGAGCGGATCTGTCCAGGTCTTTCTCCCTACCGCAGTCGCGATCCCTGCCCTGCTCATCTCCCGGACCGGGGCCCGGCCCATGGCCCGGGTCTTTCTGCCTGCTGCCAGGCCGGCAGCCCTGACCACCTTCCCGAAAGTCACGGCGACGCCTGCCCGGACACTCCGGCCGCTC
>JAUNSE010000204.1:0-1588 GCA_030539415.1 Desulfovibrionaceae bacterium | reverse complement strand
GTCTCCCCGGCCGTCTCCCTGGCGGTCTGCCCTGCTGTCTGTCAGACCGGCAGCTGGGCCTTCATCCTGCCGGCCGCCTCCGCGGTCGAACGCAGGACGGCGGCGCGTCCGCCCCCTGACCCCGACCTTTCCGCTCGCGAGACAGAGGACGCGGGTGCCCTGAGCCGGTGCATCCGGCCGCGCGAACAACGGCACCCCGCGCATGAACACTCCCCGACAGAGGCCTGAACCCGTCGCCGCATGACAAAAGGAGCCATGCGGACGCGCAGCACCCACCCCATCACGCCCTCAGAGGCGCACCAGGCAGGCAGATCCGGCTTTCCTGAAGAGCAGCCGCTCTTCACTGGCGAAGGCCCCG
This sequence comes from Desulfovibrionaceae bacterium, assembly GCA_030539415.1. Classification (GTDB taxonomy): domain Bacteria; phylum Desulfobacterota; class Desulfovibrionia; order Desulfovibrionales; family Desulfovibrionaceae; genus Desulfovibrio. The sequence goes on along the minus strand of JAUNSE010000204.1, from coordinate 1,230 downwards.
GCAAGCCGGCCGTCTCCCTCTGCCGCCCTTGAAATAGTGCAAACTTCTCGCATGCCATTATTTGCGGCGACAAAATTTTTTGAAACTTTTTTTCGAGGGCGGCTTGCAGATAATTTTCTCCATGTATTCATCATGTTGACTGCTCATAGCGTAACAGAAAACTTTCGGATTTGTCAATTCCGCCAAACTGCCGAAAACTCTCTTTCGGGGCGCGAAATGAGCACTGCAGAACTCGAAATTTCTCCGCAAGCCGTGGAATTGACGGACAAACCCGTTTTCCTGGACTTTCAAAAAAAGTACTTCAAGGACCTGTGAGGTAAATTTTATGCATAATCGGCGGGTGCTTGCCAAGTTTTTCCGCATGGGCTATCACCAACCTGCGGACGGTGATCCAGTATCCCTCCGCCACTTCAACTCTTGCATGATATGATATGATAGCCTGCCATCTTTTGCAGGTCCTGCTTTCACATTTTGTCCATTGACGATCACAAAGGCATTGATGCTGCCTTCGGCATGCATTGCCCTGTCTGTCCCTTTGCCTGCGGCGCATGCCGAAAAAGAGCGCCCGCGGCATCCGCCCTTTCCGCTTTCAGCGGCGTTTTTCACGGCTCCCCATCCCAGCGACTGACGCGCCCATATGCGCACGAGACCGCCATGACCTCAGTCAACGCACACGCCGGCAAGATCCGGAGACGTTCCGGGCGGACAGCGAGCCTGTCCGCCATCCCCCTGGTTCCCCTTCTTCTCGCGACCCTGCTCTGCGCGCCGGGCTGCGCCCACCGCGCCCCGGAGAAGACGCAGGACGTGGTCGACACCAGCCTGCGCGAGGCGGCCGACCGCATCGCCGCGGACCTCGCGGCCCTGTCCGGCTCGCATCAGCAGCTCGACATTCCCTCCGGCGCCGGCGTTCTGGCCGCGCCCATGGACATCGACTTCGACGGGCCCATCACCCAGGCGCTGGAGCGGATCTGCGCCCGCACCGGCTTCCGCCTGGCCATGGTGGGCCACCCCAGGGACGTGCCGGTGATTGTCCACCTGCACTCCAGAGGCAGGACCGTGCTCGACGTGCTGCGCGACATCGGCCTGCAGACAGGCCCGCACGAGCGGCTGCGCGTGGTGGAGCAGACACGGCTCATCGAGCTGGTCTGGCTTGATCCCGCCCCCGCCGTGCCCCCCCCCGCGAAGCAGCGCACCCGGCGACAGTCATGAGCAGACGCAAGCATGCAGAAA
>JAUNSE010000203.1 GCA_030539415.1 Desulfovibrionaceae bacterium | reverse complement strand
CAGATTCTTCAGGCTGCCGCAGCCGGATTCGCCGGTGGGCAGACCGTAGCCGTGCTCGGCCATGTATTCGGGCTTGAGGACGTAGACAACATCGCCGGCCTGGGCGCCGCCCATGCCGAAGACCTGGGCGTCTTCCTTGCGGACGGCAAGCAGAACGGGACGCTCGCCGGTTTCGGGATGACGGTAGTCGTACAGGGCGTTGATAATCTCGTCACGCACCTTCTCGTAATCCTCGGGCTCCACGATGCCGCCGGGGTACTTGCCCTTGAGGTTGACGTAGACAAACATGTAGCGCTGGGGCACGGCCTTGGACTTGCTCACGTCGAGCACGTAGTTGAAGCCTTCGGTCTCTTCGTAGATGTCCCAGTAGTTCTCGGACTTCTTGGGCTCGTAGGAGCACAGGCCGGCGGCCTTCAGGGCATGAGCGGTGTTCAGGATGGGTCCGAGCGGGGTGGCGCCGTGGTCGGAGCACACGCAGATGGCGGTGTTGTCGCCCATGGCGTCCATCAGACGGCCGAGCAGGCGGTCTTCCACCTCGTAGATGTGGCGCTCCATCTTCTCGGCGCGCTCGCGGACGGCGTCGTCCTTGCTGTCGAGCTCGCTCAGCCAGCCATGATAGAACCAGTCGATCGGATGGGAGTGCATGTAGAACAGATCCCAGTCAGGATTGGCCTTGAGGAGGCAGCTGACGGTGTTCCAGAGCCAGGAGCTGTGGAACTCGACCAGCTCGCACACGGTGTCCGTGTCGATGATGCCGTGCAGGAAGGCGACCAGGCCGATGTCGTTGGCGGTGATGTCCTTGGAGAAGTCAATCTGATCGGCGGCGGAGGCGGGAGAAACGAAGCCGCAGCGGCCGGCGATGCCGGAAACATACAGCTTGAATTCCTCGGCGTCATCGGACAGCTGCATCAGCTTGCAGCGGAAGACGCCCTTCTCGGTGCGGCCGTCGGCCTTGATGGTGAAGTCGTGCTGGATGGGATTGCTCCACTCGCCCTTGTGAATGGTGCAGAAGGCCTTGGCGTAGTCCTTTTCGGGGCACAGGGCGAAGGAGTCGAAGCCGTCGTCACCGCTCTCCCAGACAAGACAGTACCAGGTCTGATCCTCGACAGGCTCGATGGATTCCTTGAAATGCATCTTCACGACCATTTCCAGGTGCTCTTCGCCCTCGGGGAGGTTCTTCCAGCCTTCGGCATCGTCAAAGCTGCCCTGGAAGCCCATGGGATAGAATTCGGTGGAGATGACGCTCTCGGAGGCGAGGAATTCCTTGTGCTCGTTGCCGTGCAGGGGCCAGCGGGTCTCGGCGGGGCTGAGGCCCTCGCCCATGATCATGACGCCGTTCTCCATGTGGGAGGGCCAGGACATGGGGTAGTTGACCACGAGGCACTTCTTGCCGGTCTTGTCCCAGGCGTCCCAGATGGTCTGGGCGGTCAGAATGTCGGAGCCGAAGGCCTGGGAGGTTTCCTTGTAGTCCAGGCTGCGGCCTTCATGGTAGTAGTAATAGTCTTCCACGCCATGGGTGCGGGGATAGGCGCCGGTGCAGATGGTGGCCCAGGAAGGCGGAGTCACGGTGGGCAGGTTGTAGCCTTCGGGGATGAAACTGCCTTCGGCCATGAAGCGGCGGAAGTTGTCGAGACCGCCCTTGGCCAGCATGGCCTCCAGGCGCTTGGGAATCAGACAGTCGAATCCGATAAGAGCAGCTCTTTGTGCTTTTGCAGCCATTTGACATCTCCTTGAAGAATCGTGCGGTGCACGTTGACGGTGTGTTCGACGAATTCTATTTCAAGAAACATGCCAAAAGCCGCGCAAGAAATGGCGAACGTGAAAAACATAACTTCTAATGTCATCTGGGCAGCTCCAACCTACCCGCAGGAAGCTTCCCTCATGACACTTCAACTCATATTGCGACACTTTTGTCGTGCCACCCCCTGTATTTATGTCAATAGCGCGGTTTTATGCGACAATATACCTGACGTGCATATTGTCATGTTTTGCGACAGATATGTCGCACTATATACCCCAACCCCGGAGGAAACCGAAAAAAGCAGTAATTACAGCAAGGTTATTTTTGGCACAAAGACTGCAAGGGCGCAGCCAGACCGTATTCTATCACTCTGCAGGAGAGCTTATGAAGGACCAAACATCAAAAATCGCTTCCTCCAAGCAGGAAGAGGATCTGCGCCCGGATATGGGAGTCTTTCTCCCCGGCCTGATTGTCGTGCTGCTGATCACTCTGCCGGCCGTCATCGCCCCCAAATGGACGGAAGATCTGCTGACGAGCATCTATGTTCCGTTCGCCAGAGACTTCGGCACGACCTATCTCTGGATCACAGTGGGCCTCATCGCCCTCTGCGTGTATTTTGCCGCCAGCCGCTGGGGTGACATCAAGTTCGGCGAGCCGGACGAGAAGCCTCAGTTCAAGCTGACATCCTGGGTGGCCATGATTTTCTGTTCCGGCGTCGGCGGCGCCATCATGTTCTGGGCCATCACCGAGCCTCTGTGGGACATCATGATTCCGCCCCAGAATGCCGAGCCCATGAGCATCCAGGCCTATGACTGGTCGCTGGCCTACCTGCTGCTGCACTGGGGCCCCAACGCGTGGTGCACCTACCTCATCACGGCTCTGCCCATCGCGTACATGCTCTACATCAAGAAGGAGCCCTTCCTGCGCATCAGCATGGCCTCCGAAATGATTCTCGGCCCCCGTCTCGCCCGCGGTCTGTTCGGCCGCTGTCTGGACACCTTCTTCATTCTGGGCCTCATGTTCTGCACGGCAGTGACCATGTGCCTGTCCCTGCCCACGGTAACCCAGTCCCTGCACGCTGTTTTCGGCATAGATCCCGGCCTCGGCACGCAGCTGTACGTTCTGCTCTTCAGCGGCCTCGTCTCCGCGGTCACCGTGTACAAGGGTCTGGACCGCGGCATCAAGTGGCTCAGTGACGTCAACGTCATCATCGCCCTCTTCCTTGCCGCCTACTGCTTCCTGTGCGGCCCCACCGTCACCCTGTTCAACATCTTCACCAACGCCTTCGGCAAGCTGCTCGGCAACTACCCCAACATGGTGTTCTGGACCGACCCCTGGGCCGGCGGCTCCTTCCCGCGCGACTGGACGATCTTCTACGCCCTTTTCTGGGCCGGCTTCGGCCCGTTCATGGGACTGTTCATCGCCCGCATCTCCCGCGGCCGCACCATCCGTGAAATCATCGGCTGGGGCATGGTCGGCACTGTCGCCGGCGGCTGCCTGATGCACGGCATCTTCGGCTCCTACTCCCTGTACGTTCAGCACAGCGGCATCATCGACGCCGTGGCCATTCTCAAGGAACAGGGCGGCGCCGCGGCCATGATTGCCGTCCTGGGCACCCTTCCCCTCAGGGAGATGGTGCTGATTGTCTACTGCATCCTGTCCACCATCTTCCTTGCCACCACCGTCAATGCCGGCTCGTACGTTGTCGCCACCGCGGCCACCAAGCGCATCTCGCCCGACAGCGAGCCGCACCGCGTGCACAGGACCTTCTGGTGTGTCGCCCAGTGCCTGCTGGCCTTCGGCCTGCTCTCCATGGGCGGACTCGGCGTTGCCAAGATGTTCGGCAACTTCTCCGGCGCCCTGATGGTTCTGCCTGTTCTTCTGCTTGTGGCCTGCTGGTTCCGCATTCTTTCCGAAAAGGGCGCCTACATGCTGCGTCATCATGTCGTCGCCCTGCCGGTTGACGATGTCAGCCCAGCCGATGAAAAGAATGCTGAAGAGACAGCCTAGTCCGCTCAGGCTGTCGGCCAGCCACGCATCTGACATGCATGACTGACCAGAATCAATTATAGAAAAGAGGCAGACAGATATTCAAAATCTGTCTGCCTCTTTTTTTGTCAGTTCAAATCACTCTATTGCAAAATAATCAGCGTCCGCATTTCTATATATCAGCATTATGCAGATATCTACTGCAGACCGAGTCTCTTCATCTTCCTCTGCAGCGTGCGCAGATTCAGACCGAGATAGGTCGCCGTCTCCTTGCGCTTCCAGTGGCACTGCTCAAGTGCGTAGCGGATCATGCGCTCCTCGAGCTGCAGCGTCGCCTGCTCAAGACTCAGCCCCTGAGCCGGCTGGGGCATGAAGGATTCCTGGGAAAGACCGCCGATCTCCTCGAGCACCGACTCGCCGAATGTGGCGTAGCGGGCCAGAAAATTCTGCAGTTCCCGGATATTGCCGGGCCAGGAGTAATTGTCGATATAGTGCCGCACCTTGAGCGGAATGTTGATCTCCACATCGTTGCGCTCGCGCCAAGCTTCAATCAGAAGGGGAATGTCATCCTTTCGTTCACGCAGGGGCGGCAGCGTGATGCTCAGCACGTTGATGCGGTAGTAGAAGTCCGAGCGCGTCTTCTTTTCGCGCACAAGCTTGCCCAGATCCTGATTGGTCGCGGCTATCAGGCGGAAATTGGAGGTGCGGGGCTTGTTGCTGCCGACAGGGGTGTACATCTTGTTCTCTATCGCGCGC
>JAUNSE010000202.1 GCA_030539415.1 Desulfovibrionaceae bacterium | reverse complement strand
ATGTCATACCCTTTATGCCGTCAAGATCCGTTCCGTCACCGTGCTGAACTGCCGGCGCGCTCCGAACCGGGGCTTCGGGCCGGTGCTGTGGAAGTCACCCGCCCGGAAGGCCGGAAGGGACGTGACTGCCTGTCCGGAAATTTTGACTTTTGTCCCTGCCTGTGACATAGCCCCGAGACGGAACGCACGCCATTGCGGCTGTTCCGGCTTCCCTCCCGGGCCTTTCGCGACCGGCGCGCCATGCGGCGCCGCGCGGCCGCGCGGCCGGAAGAGGGACAATGTCTGCTCCCCCGCCGCCCGGCGAGGCGGCAAAAACTCGCCAAAGGCTTTGACCAGTCTTCAAGGACGCTCATCATGCAGAAGCTTTCCATTTCATTTCTCGGAAAAGACGGCCCGGGTATTGTTGCCACCGTCAGTCTGGCCCTGAGCAGCAACAACTGCAACATCACCCAGGTGACACAGAGCATTTTGGGCGCTGAATTCGCGGCCATCTTCATTGTCGAGGTGCCCGACGACGTGACCATCGACACGCTTCAGGCAAATCTCGAGGCGGATCTGCGCAAGGACAGGCACGACATCTCCGTGCTGATCAGAGGCGCCTCCAGCGGCACGTGGAGCGAGAACATCGCCGTGCAGCCCTATGTGGTCACCACCGACGGCCCCGACGGCCCCGGCCTCATCGGCGCCATGGCGCGCGTCTTCGCCCGCCACAACATCAATATTGAAAATCTCAAGGCCATTCTCGGGCACGGCGGCGCCAACCACGCCCTGTTCGTGCTCGAGGTGCAGGTTCCGGAATCGGTGGATATCGGCCGCCTGAATCGCGAGATTCAGAGCGCCGGCCGCGAGGTGGGTCTCAATGTGTCCATGCAGCACCGCGACATCTTCGAGGCCATGCACCGCATCACCGATTTCTAGCCGGCCCCAGAGCAGGCACCCGGCATCACCCCGAGAACCGCTCCAGGCGGCAGGCAGGTAGACATGCTTTCAGAACGCGAAGTTATCAGTACGCTGGACATGGTGCGCAACGAACATCTCGACGTGCGCACCGTCACCCTCGGCATCAACCTCTTTGACTGCGTCAGCCACGACGTTGACCTCTTTCTGGGCAACGTGCGTGCCAAAATCGAGAAATACGCCCACAACCTCGTCACGGTCTGCAACGAGATCGGCGACAAGTACGGCATTCCGGTCGTCAACAAGCGCATCAGCGTGAGCCCCATCGCCACCGTGGCCGCGCCCTTCGGGCCCAAGGACATGGTCCGCATCTGCCAGGCCCTGGACGAGGCGGCCTTCAAGGCCAACGTGGACTTCATCGGCGGTTTCTCGGCCCTGGTGGAGAAGGGCTTTGCCCGCGGCGACAAGTCGCTCATCGACTCCATCCCCGAGGCTCTGGCCACCACGCAGCGCGTCTGCTCCTCCATCAACGTGGCCAGTTCCAAGGCCGGCGTGAACATGGACGCCGTCGCCCTCATGGGCCGCCAGATTCTGGCCACGGCCGCGGCCACCGCCGACAAGGGCGGCTTCGGCTGCACCAAGCTCGTGGTCTTCGCCAACATCCCCCAGGACGTGCCCTTCATGGCCGGCGCCTATCTCGGCATCGGCGAGCCCGACGTGGTCATCAACGTGGGTGTCTCCGGCCCCGGCGTGGTCAAGAAGGCCATCGACAGGGCGCTGGAAAAGTCCCACGCCACCGGCAAGCGCCTGGACCTGCTGGGCGTGGCCGAGGTCATCAAGAAGACCGCCTACAAGGTCACCAGGGTCGGCGAGATGATCGGCAACGAGGTGGCCAGCCGTCTGAACATCCCCTTCGGCGTGGCCGACCTGTCCCTGGCCCCCACCCCGGCGGTGGGCGACTCGGTGGGCGAAATCTTCCAGAGCTGCGGCCTCGAGGCCATGGGCACGCCCGGCAGCACGGCCGTGCTGGCCATGCTCAACGATGCCGTGAAGAAGGGCGGCTCCTTCGCCTCCTCCTCCGTGGGCGGCCTGTCCGGCGCCTTCATCCCCGTGTCCGAGGACTCCAGCATCGAGGCGGCCGCCACGGGCGGATTCCTCAGCATGGAGAAGCTCGAGGCCATGACCAGCGTCTGCTCGGTGGGCCTGGACATGATCGCCATTCCCGGCGACACCCCGGCGGCCACCATTTCCGGCATCATCGCCGACGAAATGGCCATCGGCATGATCAACCACAAGACCACGGCCGTGCGCCTCATCCCGGTGCCCGGCAAGGGCGTGGGCGAGAAGGTCTCCTTCGGCGGCCTGCTCGGCGAGGCCACCATCATTCCGGTGCCCAAGGGCGACGCCTCGGCCTTCATCTCTCTGGGCGGCCGCATCCCGGCCCCCATCCACAGCCTGAAGAACTAGCGGGGCTGCTCCTCTTCGGGGGAGGCATCCTTCCTGGGGGCGAGCTCCCTGGAGGGAAGCAGGCCTTCCCTGAAGATGGCCACGGCCTCCTTCAGGCGTTCAACATCCTCCTCTTCGCGCATAAGCCGGCCGATGTACTGCATCTGCCGGCGTTTCGCTTCATGGGAGGAGATGCGTCCAAGCTCCCTGTAGGCCTCCAGCAGATCCGGAGCGAGGCCGAGCGCGGCCAGCTCCCTGACGGGCAGCTCGGCCAGGTCTCTGCCCAGATCCTGCAGGGCGGAGCTGTCGCGCTTGCGCTGGGAGCGGCTGGGACGCTGGTAACTGTCTTCTGCGGCGGACTGATCGTACTGGAACTGCTTCTTGCGCGGCATAAATCCTCTTTTGCGCCATGCTGGCGGCTGTTTTGGTATGGTGATTTCCGAACCGGGCGCAAACTAACAGGCTTGCCCCGGTCCGGCAAGCGGACCGTCCTCCGGCCTCGCCGTCCGCCCGTCTCTGTCAATCAGTCTTTCTACATATGAGGTGTCTTGTGAGCACGCGCAGCAGCGACGAAACGTCAGGTCTCCGCGCCCTTGGCAACAAGGGCGGTTCCCCGGTTCCCCAGCAGGGGCCCGGCCAGTCCCTTCTCGAGGCCTTCCCGAACCGCTTTCCGCACAGGGACTATGTGATCAGCATATCCTTCCCCGAATTCACGTCCCTGTGTCCGGTGACGGGCCAGCCCGACTTCGGCACCATCGTGCTGGAATACATTCCGGGCAAATTGTGCGTGGAATCCAAGAGCTTCAAGCTCTACATGTTCGCCTACAGGGATCATCACTCCTTCATGGAGACCATAGCCAACACCGTGCTCGAGGACATCTGCGGCCTGCTGAATCCGGCCTGGGCCAGGGTGCGCGGCCTGTTCGTGCCCCGCGGCGGCACCAGAATCCACGTCTTTGCCGAGCAGTTCAGCCCGGATCTTTCCGCAGAGCGTCTTGCCGAGATACGCGCGGCCGTGCACGAGTGGAAGTGCGAGGCCGACCCGCACAGAGGATAGCGTCTGTCCGGCCGAAGCCCCCGCCGGGCGGAGGGCTTTCGGTTCGGGAGGCAGTGAGGGGCCGGCGCGCCGGCCCGGGAGCATGAGCAGATGAGCGTTGACGGAAGATCCGTGCTGGGCTGGCTTGCGCTGTGGACCATTGTCCTTGCGGGCCTGACAGTGCAGGCCTGTCTGGACATCCGCATGATCGGGGCGGAACTCGACCGAGAGGCGGAAGCTCAGGCCCGGGCCGAGGCGGAGATGCTGCGCCTTGAAGTGGAGCTCGGCTGCGCCAGAGCCGGGTCGGAGCCGGACGAGTTTCTGGTGAGGCCGGTGGTGCTGGATGTCATGGAACGGCGGCCTCAGCTTGCGGCCGCGGCCGTCTGGGCCGACGGAAGGCTTCTCGAGGCTCAGGAGCGTCTCGGCGACGGAACTCTCGCCCCCATGGAGGAGGAGCCGGGACAGGCCGCCAGGGAGGACAGGCTGGAGAAGTCACTGGAATTCGCCACCGAGGAGGGAGCATGCCAGGTATGGATCGCTCTGGACATGCGCCCCAGTCTGAAGGCCGCCGAAGAGCGCAGCCGCGCGGCCTGTCTGCACCTTGCCGCCTGCGCGGCGGGCACCGGGGCGCTGCTCGCACTTGTCGTCTTTTTCATCCGCAGCCGCCGGCAAGTATTGGCGTGAGCCGGTGATGTATATTATTGAAGGGCAGGGAGAACGGGTGAGGGCGGACAGGCCCTGACGAAGGGCCGCGCAACGCCATCCTGACCACACCATCTGCGCTCAGCAAGGGAGAGAACCGCCATGGGCTTTTTTTCATCCATAAAGAAATTTTTCGGAGCCGAGGACGACAGCAGGTCTGCCGTTCAGTCTCAGACCGCCCAGGCGGAAGAAGAGCAGAAGAAGGAAGAGCTGCCCGGGGAAGGGCAGCCGGACAGTTCGCCGGCTGAAGCGGAGGCTGTGACTGAAGGCTCCGGGGCGGCCGAACCCGAAGCGCCTGTCGAGGCTGCCGAGGAGACTGCTCACGCAGCCGAGGCCGCAGCGTCCGAAGTTGCGGCCGAGCCGGAAGCGTGTGCCGAGGAGGCGGCTGCCGAAGAGGCAGCTTCTGAAACTGAGACCGCTGCTCCTGAAGCTGAGAGGGAGCCTGAAGCGCCTGTCGAGGCTGAGACTGCCGAAGAGACCGCTCC
>JAUNSE010000201.1 GCA_030539415.1 Desulfovibrionaceae bacterium | reverse complement strand
AGTCGCCCAAGATAGGCCCGTACATAGAGCAGGTCGGCAGACAGGTGCTGGAGCAGTATTTCTTCCCTCCGTCTCATCCCGATGAAGGCAGAGAGGAAAACGGCTTCTGGACCCGCATGCGCAGCATTTACTACGACACTGAAGGCATCAGCGAGCAGCAGCGCCAGCAGTACCGTCTGTGTCCAAGCTGTCACGGATACGGCATACGGGAGACACAGTCTTCGCGTACGGCTCTGTCCTTCTGTCTGGAAATCGCGCGCGGAGCCTGCCAGGCCTGCCGCGACGAGGCACGTGCCAGACTTGAGCAGGCGCGCCGCAGCGGACGCTATGCCCATGTGCTGTGCATTGACGAAACACGATACACTCCCAATCAACCCTGGCCGCTGGAGGCAAAAACATGGCAGTAGACATTCTGATTATCGGCGCCGGAGGCGTCGGCAGCGTTGTTGCGCACAAGTGCGCCCAGGCTTCTCTCAACGGCGTGTTCGGCAGAATCGTGCTGGCAAGCCGCACCGAATCCCGCTGCAAGGCCATCGCCGACTCTGTCAGGCAGCGCTACGGAGTAACTATTGAGACCGCGCGCGTGGATGCCGACAACGTGCCGGAACTGTGCGCCCTGATTCGCTCTGTGAAACCCTACATGGTGCTGAACATCGCGCTGCCCTATCAGGACCTGCACATCATGGATGCCTGCCTCGAGTGCGGCGTGCACTATCTGGACACGGCCAACTACGAGCCGCTGGACACGGCCAAGTTCGAGTACAAATGGCAGTGGGCCTATGACGACCGCTTCCGCGAGAAGGGCCTGACCGCGCTGCTGGGCTCGGGCTTTGACCCCGGCGTCACCAACGTGTTCGCCGCCTGGGTCATGAAGCACGAGCTGGACGAGGTTCATGTGCTGGACATCATCGACTGCAATGCCGGCGACAACGGCCAGCCCTTTGCCACGAACTTCAATCCCGAGATCAACATCCGCGAAGTGTCCGCCAGAGGGCGGTACTGGGAGCGCGGCGAGTGGGTGCAGACCGCTCCCCTGTCCTGGTCCATGAACTACAGCTTCCCCGAAGGCATCGGCTCCAGAAAGTGCTACCTCATGTACCATGAGGAACTCGAGTCGCTGGCCCTGAACCTCAAGGGGCTGAAGCGCGCCCGCTTCTGGATGACCTTCTCGGACAATTATCTGAAGCATCTTTCGGTGCTCGAGAATGTGGGCATGACCCGCATCGATCCTGTGGACTACAAGGGGCAGAAGATTGTTCCCATCCAGTTCCTTGCTGCCCTGCTGCCCGATCCGGCCACCCTCGGCCCCAAGACCCGGGGCAGGACCTGCATCGGCAACGTCATGCAGGGCGTGAAGGACGGCCAGAAGAAGAGCGTCTACATCTACAACATCTGCTGCCATGAGGAATGCTACAAGGAGGTCGGCTCCCAGGCCATTTCCTACACTACCGGCGTTCCGGCCATGATCGGCGCCAAGATGATGTGCGAGGGTTCCTGGCTCAAGCCCGGCGTGTACAACATGGAGCAGTTCGATCCCGATCCCTTTCTTAAGGATCTGTCCGAATACGGTCTGCCCTGGACCTGCGTGGACGTCACGGACAAAGAGGCTCTCTAGGCAAGATGGCGCACGAGAACATACTGCTTGGCGCGTCTGTCCCGTCTCCGTGCTTTGTCGTGGACATGGACAGGCTGAGGCGCAACGCGGCCATTCTGGCTTCGGTGCAGGAACGCACCGGGGCCAGAATCCTGCTGGCGCTCAAGGGCTACGCCTGCTGGAAGACGTTTGACATTCTTTCCCGGGCCGCCGCAGGTCCTCTGTGGGGCACGTGCGCGAGTTCGGTGGACGAGGCCAGACTCGGCCGCGAGGAGTTCGGCGGCGAGGTGCATGCCTTCGCCGCGGCCTGGACCGAGGAAGAAATGCGCGAGCTGGCGACCATTGCCGACAGCCTGACATTCAACTCGGTGCGGCAGTGGCGCCAGTTCCGCCCCATACTCGAAGCGGCAGGACGCCCCATTGAAGCGGGACTGCGCATCAATCCCGAGCATTCCGAGGGAACTGTCCCCATGTACGACCCCTGCTCGCCCGGCTCGCGCCTCGGCATACGCCGCAGACATCTGCCGGACGGCATCATGGACGAGGGACTGAGCGGACTGCATTTCCACACCCTGTGCGAGCAGAACTCGGACGCGTTCGCCAGAACGGCCGATGCCGTGGAGGCGAACTTCGCCCCCTTCCTGGCCAAATGCCGCTGGCTCAATGTGGGCGGGGGACATCACATCACCCGGGACGACTACGACCTGGACCTGCTGTGCAGCCGGCTGAAGGCGCTTTCCGAGCGCTGGGGCGTGCAGGTCTATGTCGAGCCGGGTGAGGCGGTGGCTCTCAATGCCGGCTATCTGGTGGCCACGGTTCTGGATATCACCGAAGCCGACATGCCGCTGGTGCAGCTGGACATTTCCGCGGCCTGCCACACTCCCGACGTGCTGGAGATGCCCTACAGACCCGGCATTGTCTACGAGTCCGGCGCGGGACTCAGAAAGGCCGTCAGCGCGGAGGAGGGCGCCTGGCGCTGCCGGCTGGGCGGCAAGAGCTGCCTTGCCGGAGACTCCTTCGGCGAGTACGGCTTTGACGGGCCCCTGGCAGTGGGACAGCGGCTGATCTTTCAGGATATGGCCATCTACAGCATGGTGAAGACAACCACCTTCAACGGCCTGCGTCTGCCGTCTATCGGCACGGTGGACGGTTCGGGCGGCAGCGATGTCTTCACGCTGCTGCACGTTTTCGGCTACGAGGACTTTCGCAGCCGGCTGGCCTGACAGCCGCCGGCTAGGAGCCTCTCCCTTTTCCCGGCCAGAACAGAAACGCCGCCCGGCTCCCCGTCTCGGGGGCAGGGCGGCGTTTCCGTGCCTTTGCGCCGAGCCTCGCGGCCCGCCGGAGCGGTGCGGCTAGGGTCTTGAGCCCTCGGGCGAGGGCAGAACGGGCTCTATGTGAATGGCGCTGTCCGAGGCGTCCGCATTGGACATGCGCTCGCCCACTCTGAAAAAGGAGCCGCTGCGCGTCCGGGCGGGTGCCGGCCTTGCCGAAGACCTCCCCAGGCCAAGCCATTCGAAGAGTCCCTGGGATTTCTTCTGCGGACGGGGCAGAATTCCGGCCTCGGCCACGGCAAGACCCTTCCACGCGCTGACGGCGGGTGTCCACGTGAAGGGCGGCTCGGAAGAGTCCGGGATGAATGCGGCGGGCACGACAGCAGTCTCGCCGGGGGAGGCTGGGACTGCCCCGTTTCCCGTTGTGCGGACAGGCGTGCCGGCGGCAGGGGCGGAGGACGTGCGGACTGACGCGGCCGGAGCCGTAGTCGGACGGCGTGTCATGAGCATGGGCGGTTCGGGATCAAGGAAAAAGCCGTCCACGTATTCCTCGACTGTGACAAAGCGCTGGCAGCCGCCGGCTCTGAGCTGGGACACGATGCGGGGCAGATCCTCGACCGTGGTCCTGTGTATGTCGTGGAAAAGGAAGATGCCGCGCAGATGCCCCGACGGACTGACACGGCCGTGATTGTCGGGCAGCAGCGTGTAGTCATCGGGGAGGCGCTTCCAGTCCAGGCTGTCCCTGGTCCAGGTGACAAGGCTTATGCCGTGCTGGGCGGCAAGCACGGCAAGCGCTTCATCCTTGGCGCCGTACGGAGGGCGCATGAATCTCGGCTCGGCACCCAGCGACCGCAGGATCTCGTTTGTTCTGACGATTTCCGTCTCTCTGGCCTTGGCGCCCAGATGCTTCATGTTCGGGTGCGAGTAGGAGTGGCTCTCCACTTCGTGTCCTTCGGCAAGGGCGCGCCGCACGATTTCCGGGTGCTTCTGCGCATTCTTGCCCAGCATGAAGAAGGTGGCCTTGATGCCGTACTCGTCAAGCATGTCGAGAAGATGCGGAGTGAAAGGCCCCGGACCGTCGTCAAAGGTGATGGCGCAGAGATTTTCGCCCATGGGCTGCGCGCCGATGGTGTCGCCGTAATAGGTGACATATCCGGATGCGGCAGCTGCCGGCTCCTGCGCAAACAGGAGGAAGGCGGTCAGAGAAATCAGTAAGGAACGCAGATGGAACATGAAAGGCTCGAGGCTGAACGGGGGAAGGAAAGCAACTGCTTGTACGACCGAGCGAAGGAAAAAGCAAGATAAAGCGTCCAAACAAAAGCCGCCATCTCTCATACTTAAACAATTCAGCCCCCTTGCATTGCCGCAGTTGGTGGCAGAAAAAGACAGCTTTCGGGCAGCGGCCGAAAAAGAGTTTCACTTTTTCTGATGTCATGCCCGGTGACGGGGCAGGACTGAAAGTATCCTGCAGAGGAAATGCACAGATATGGCGCTTCTGACTTTGTTGTGTGATTCTGAAATGTTGAGTGCATGACGGCAGGAAAAATCGAAAAAAATGAGACAAAGTGTTGACAAGAAGGCGATCTCTGCGTATTTACCACTCCTGCATGGGCAGTTAGCTCAGCTGGTAGAGCATCGCCTTCACACGGCGGGGGTCGCAAGTTCAAGTCTTGCACTGCCCACCATGCACGCGGAACGGTAGTTAAGACGGTTATAACGCCGGCCTGTCACGCCGGAGGCCGAG
>JAUNSE010000200.1 GCA_030539415.1 Desulfovibrionaceae bacterium | reverse complement strand
CCCCGGACCCGGATTTCGCGCTGTCCCCGTACTTTCCCGCCCTGCGCGAGACGGCAGCCGAATACGGCCTGAACGTCACGGTCGCTGAGAAGACCAAGGTCCTGCAGGGCAGCGTGCGCTCGGCAGAACTAAAGGGGGGTATGCGCGAGCACCTGATTCACTTCTTTGCCGAAGCCGCCGACGGCGCCTGCGCCAACGAGGTCGTCCGCATACGCTTCGATGTGGACACCAATCCCCCTGCCGGCGCAGTCCACGAGACACGGCACCTGGCAGCCCCGGATTCCTGCCCGGTCCGCCTGCACGCCATCCCCTCCCTCTTTGCGGGCAAGATCCTCGCCGTGCTCTGCCGCGGCTGGCGCGGCCGCGTCAAGGGCCGGGATCTGTACGACTTCGCCTTCTACCTGTCCCTGGGGGCAAGGTTCAGCCTTCCGTATCTGCATGCCGGCCTGATCCGGGCCGGACGCCTCTCTCCGGAGGATGCGTGCACCCCTGATACCGTGCGGGACATGCTGTGCGCCCGCTTCGCCTCCCTGGACTTTGCCATGGCCAGGGACGATGCCGCCCCCTTTGTCCGCGACCCGGCCCCGCTCGCCCTGTGGAGCGCCGACCACTTCGCCGGACTCGCCCAAGAGCTCGGGGCGGAGGACGGCTGCTGATGGCGCCTGTGCTCCGCAAAAGCGCGTCATGGCTTCGAAAAACAGAACAAGCTTACTGCCGGCCGTCTTACTGCTCTCCCTGCGCCCTCTCCTTCCCGCAGGCCTCAGCCAGCGCCAGGGCCTCCTCTACCAGGGGCCGCGCCTCGCTCAGGGCATAGGACGCCTCAAGACGCATGTCGTCCGCGACAAGACGCAGCGCGCAGGCGGGCGCCGTGGCTAGCCCCTGCAGAAAGGCCGCGGCTTCTGTCTGCGCGTCCTCCCCGGCAAAGACCAGATCCGTCCTGACGCTGCCGCCGGCATCCCTGAGCCTGGCGGATCTTCCAGCCTCGGGCTTTCCCTCGCCGAAGGCATAGTCCAGCACGCAGGCAGGGCCCGGCAGCAGCTTGCGGGACAGTCCCAGAGAGGGCCGCACCTCAGCTCCCCGCACACTGAGGGTGATGTGCATGGCGTGCTGGTTGGCGGAGGCAGAGGGCCAGATGGTCAGCCGCAGAACAGGCGTGCCGTCCGCCTCCACCGCCCGCGTGACGCTGAAGGTCTGCCCGAACTGCGCGGATGGTTTTTCTCCAAAGTACTGTGCGTACAGCGCGGGATCGGCCCGAAGAGCCCTGTCCGCCTTCTCCTGCGCCTCGGCGTCCGGCTCGGTCCAGATGACGACCGTCTGCGGCGCGGCCTGCCCTTCAACAGGCATGGCCAGGGCAGAGATCTGCGCAGCCAGCAGCAGACACAGCCCGGCAGCAGTCTTTCCGGCATTCTTCCGTCTCATGGCGTTCCTCCGCTCACTGTCCCAGGGGATGGCGCAGCCGCATGACCTGCGACCAGGCCTCGTTGAGATACGGCCTTGCCCCGGTCAGATTGAAGGTTTCCGCAAGCTCGCGATCGCCCGAGCGCACCCGCAGCGTGCAGATCCACGACCTGCGCAGGGCCAGCACGAACTCGGTCATGGCCCCGGAGACATTGTCCCCGGCAAAGCGCAGCACGGTTCCGGCACCCGCCTCTTCCGCGAGCACGGGCAGTGTCGCTTCCGATCCTGTGTCGCAGCTGTACGTCATGACGCAGGAAGGCTCGGGCAGACTCTTTCCGGCAGCACCGGGGAGTGCCAGAGATGCCTCGACGCGTTCTCCGGCCACCCTGATGCGCACGCGCACTGCCTCCGGGCCCCTCGCGCCAGCCCCGAGTTCCAGGGTCAGCACGGGCGCCCCGTCCGCAGCGATGGCGCGCGTGACGCGGCACGTCCCGTTCTCCTCATGGGCGGGCCTCGCCCCGAACCATTCGACATACTTGTCCGACGCCGGCGCAAGGGCCGGCCCGGCAGCCAGCAGCCCGGCCAGCAGCGCTATCATAAGCACGGCCGGCAGCAGAGCCGGCAGCACAGACCTGGGCACGGACAGTGCGCGAACGAGCGCGGAACGGCGAAAAGGCCCCTGCCTCCATCTTCCCTGCCGCATCACAAGTGCGTGCATGTGTTCTCCTTCATCTCTCTCTCCCTCTTCCCGGCAAAGGCCCTGCCCCGCGGCAGGACACCGTGGAGCATGCCGGGACCCCGGAGACGCAAAAGGACGGGGTCCAAAGCCCCCGCCCCTTTGCTGTTTCGTCAACTGATTTTGTCGCCCCGCCCGGACTGTCCGGTCTCTGCGGACGTTCCGTCCGCTCCCGGCTGCCCGGCTCCGGCAGCGGCATTCCCGACTGCCGGAGCAGCTTCCTGAGCAGTCTCGGGGGCGGCGTTCTCGTCCGCCACAGCCGCGTCCACGGCCTCCTCGACCACGGCCTCGCCCTCGCTCTGCTCCGGCGCAAGCAGGGCAAAGCCCGCCTGCGACGCCAGCTTCTCCAGGGCGGCCTCTATGCCGTCCGTGTCCAGGCCCAGATCGGCGCGCTGCTCGGACTGCCTGGCGTGCTCGATGAACTCGTCCGGCACGCCCAGACGCGTGATGTGCAGGCCGTCGAGCAGGTCGTTGTCCGCGGCGAGCTCCAGCACGGCCGAGCCGAAGCCGCCCGCCCTGATGCCCTCCTCCACGGTGAGCACGTACTTGAAGGAGCGCAATATGGCCAGCATCTGCTCCTCGGGCAGGGGCTTCAGCCAGACGGGATCGAAGACAAGCACCGAGCAGCCGGTGCGCTTTTCGGCCTTTTCGGCCGCAAGACAGGCCAGGTGCGCGCAGGGGCCGGCGGCCAGCACGGCAATGTCCCTGCCCTCGCGAAGCTGCTCGCCGCGGGCGATGGGCAAAGGCGCCGGGTTCTCGTCCACAGGCACCCCGAAGGCACCGCCCCTGGGGTAGCGGAAGGCCACAGGCGCGCCCAGATCCGCGGCCGTCTCCACGCAGCGGGCGAGCATGTTGTCGTCCCTGGGGGCCAGCAGATGCATGTTGGGTATGTGCCTGAGATACGCTATGTCGAAGACGCCCTGATGGGTGCCGCCGTCCTCGCCGACCAGGCCGGCCCTGTCTATGCAGAAGACCACGGGGAGGTTCTGGAGGCAGACATCGTGCACCACCTGGTCGTAGCCGCGCTGCAGGAAGGTGGAGTAGAGACAGGTGAAGGGCTTGTAGCCCTCGCAGGCCAGGCCCGCCGCAAAGGTCACGGCGTGCTGCTCGCAGATGCCCACATCGAAGAAGCGGTCCGGAAACGCCGTCTGAAAGTCCGTGGTGCCCGTGCCGTCGGGCATGGCTGCGGTGATGGCGACGACCTTTTTGTCCCTGCGGCCCAGGTTCACGAGGGCCTTCGAGAAGACCTTGGTGAAGGAGGGCACCGTGCTGCCCGAGGGGATGAAGCGGCCTGTCTCCGGCACGAAGTGGCCCACGCCGTGGTAGTGGGTGGGATCCTGCTCGGCCGCCTTGTAGCCATGGCCCTTCTGGGTGCGCACGTGCAAAAGCACCGGCCCGTCCTCCACGGCCATGGCCCGCTCGAGATGCTGGCGCAGGGCCGGGATGTCATGGCCGTCCACAGGGCCTATGTAGGCGATGCGGAAGGCCTCGAAGAGCATGCCCGGCGTGAAGAAGGACTTGAAGCTCCACTCGCCGCGCTCCGCGTACAGGGCAAGCTTGCCGCCTATGCGCGGAATGGTGCGCAAAAAGGCCAGAGCGTCCTTTCTGGTCTGGCGGAACCAGCGCCTTGTCAGGGTGCGCGAGAGGAAGCATGACATGGCGCCCACATTGGGGGCTATGGACATCTCGTTGTCGTTCAGGACAATGATCATGCGCCGGCCCTGATGGCCGGCCAGATTCAGGCCCTCGAAGGCCTCGCCGCCGGTGAGGGCGCCGTCGCCTATGACAGCCACCACATGGTGGTTCTCGCCGTTCAGGTCGCGCGCGTCCGCGAAGCCCAGGGCCGCGGAGATGGAGGTGGAGGCGTGCCCCACCCCGAAGACGTCGTAGGGGCTCTCGGCGCGTCTCGGAAAGCCCGCGAGGCCCCCCTTGCGGCGCAGGGTGTGAAATTCGTCCGCCCTGCCGGTCAGTATCTTCCAGGCATAGCTCTGATGGCCCACGTCCCAGATGACCTTGTCCTTCGAAAGGTCCAGGGAGGCCAAAAGCGCCAGGGTCAGCTCCACCGTGCCCATGCTCGGGGCCAGATGCCCGCCGTTGGCGGCGCAGACCTGCACGATGCGCTCGCGCACCCCGGCGGCCAGCCGCTCCATTTCGGCATTGGTGAGATCGTGTATGGCGCCCGGCAGATCCAGGTTCTGCAGATAGGCTGTCAGGGTATCCATCTACTTCACCCTCTCCACAGTGTACACCGCAAGCCCGGACAGAAAGTCCGCGTCGGGCCCGCTGAAGGGGGCGAGTGCCGCGCGGGCCTTCTCCGCCCGCTCGCGGGCCAGCTCGCGGCTCTTCTCCAGGCCCACCAGCACGGGGTACGTGCTCTTGTTCTGCTCGGCGTCGGATCCCGCGGGCTTGCCCAGGGTCTCGGTGTCCGAGACCACGTCCAGAATGTCGTCGGCAATCTGGAAGGCCACGCCCAGATGCG
>JAUNSE010000199.1:2814-4630 GCA_030539415.1 Desulfovibrionaceae bacterium | reverse complement strand
CGCGCGCGTGCAGAAGAGGCCCGCGCGGCAGGTGAGGTAGCGGCCGGTCTCCATGTACAGGCGTGCCCCGAGCCCCTGCCGGTTTCTCTGTCCGATGTCCGCCATGGTCCGCGAAAGGGCGGCCAGGTCCAGGGGGCTGTCCCGCACCGTGTCGTACACCGTCCCCATGCCGCCGCCGAAATTGATAAAGTCCATGCGCACGCCGAACTCTGCGGCTGTCCGTTCCGCGAGGGCGAAGCAGTTCGCGTAATACCCGGACAGCGCCGCGGCGTTCAGGACCTGGGAGCGCAGATGGACATGGATGCCGCGCACAGTCACATGCTGCATGTCCCTGACGCGCGCGAAGAGCGCCGGGAGCTGCTCCTCGTCCACGCCGAACTTGCTCGGCCCTGCCGCGCCGCCGCCCATGCCGAAGGCCGGATTCACGCGCAGCCCGACTGCGAGCGTTCTTCCCGTCCCCGCGGCATGGGCATTCAGACGGTCCAGCTCGTGCAGGCTGTCGGCAGTGACAACGCATTTCCCCGCAGCGACAGCGATGTCCCTGTCCGTCTTGCCAGGCGAGGAGTAGAAGACATCCTCCGGCCGGATGCCGGCATCGAGCGCCGCCAGCACCTCTGCCGAAGAGGCCGCGTCTGCGCCGCAGCCCTCGCCGGCAGCTGTTCTGATCACCGGCGCGAAGGGATTGCTCTTGATCGAATACAGAAAGCCCACCCCGGGCATGGCGGCCCGCAGCTCGCGGCAGGCCTTCGTGATGGTCCTTTTGTCATAGATGTAGCACGGAGCGTGCTCCGCGGCGAAACGTTCCATTTCAGTCATGACTGTTTCTCATCTCTCGCCCGGGCCCCTCACAGGGCCGTTCCTTTTTTCGGAACAAAAAGGCGTCTCATGTCGGCGCCCTCCAGCTCCAGCAGCCGCGCCTTGCGCCCTATGCCTCCGCCATAGCCCGTCAGGCTGCCGTTCGCGCCGACAACGCGGTGGCAGGGCACGAAAATGGAGACCGGATTGCGCCCCACCGCTCCGCCGACCGCCTGGGCGGCCATGCGCGGGCCGTCTTCGCCCTTTTCGAACTCTCTCGCGATCTCCCCGTAGGTCATTGTTCTGCCGTACGGGATGGCGAGCAGAATGCGCCACACCGCCAGCTGGAAGGGTGTGCCGGCACTGTGCACAGGCACTGCGAAGTCGGGCTCTCTGCCTGAAAAATAGATGTCCAGCCAGCGTTTCGCGTCCCGGAGCAGGGGTATCTCCTGGTCCCTGGCATCCGCCGAAAGGCCGCGGCCGAAATGTCTGTGCCCCTCGAACCACAGGCCTGTCAGGCCTTCGCTGTCGGCCGCAAGCAGGATGTCCCCCAGCGGGGATGGATAGTGTGCCGTATGCAGCATCTTCAGCGCTCCCCGTCGAAATACCGGTTCGAATCGGCCGGCGCCTGGGTCCGATCCGTGTTCGAATAGGAGCGCAGCTCCGAGCAGACCGTGATGGAGTAGCTCTCGAACAGCTTTTCCCGTCCGCTCCGCTGGCTCATGCGGTGCTTCACAACATTGCGCCAGCGCTCCACGGCAGCCTCGTCCGTCCACACGTTCATGGAAAGGAGCTTTCCATCCCCGGCAAGGCTCGAGAAACGCCCGGCGCGGACGAAGCCCTCGAAACCGGCCAGCATGGGCCTGAGCATGGCCGCCAGCTCCAGATACTTCGCGAGCCCCTCCTGTGTGGGCTTCACCTCGAACAGCACAATGATTCTGGGCATCTTTTCGTTCTCCTGTGCGCCGATCCGTCCGGCGGCATGCCCCTCCTGACATGAGGGAATGTTTCTGCCGCCCGC
>JAUNSE010000199.1:1149-2804 GCA_030539415.1 Desulfovibrionaceae bacterium | reverse complement strand
GGTCGCCGGTCGACCGCCGGCGCCCGGCGGCGGGCGGGACCGATATCCGCCGGCTTGACTTCCGTGCGGAGCAGAGTATCACTTTATCCTGCATTATAACTTTATACTAGCATGATATCCCCAAATTATATTATAATATCGCCAGACTGGCGGACATCCGCCCGGAGGAGCAGGCGCCATGGCCAGAGAGGACTATGTCAACTCGGTGAATCTCAATGCCGGCACGGACTTTCCCTATCTTGTGCTGCACGTGCGGGGCGAGAGCATTCACCCCAGAAATCCCGGCTTCCAGGTCATGCACTGGCACGAGGATCTGCAGTTCATCCGGGTCTTTGAGGGGGAGATCGAAGTGCGGACGCTGGACGAGACCGTGCGTGTGCATGCCGGCGAGGGCCTGTATGTCAACCGCAACGTGGTTCATCTGGTGCGTCAGCTCGAAGGCTGCCTCTACAAAAGCTTTCTCTTTCCGGCGCGCTTTCTGGAGTTCTATCCGGGCAGTCCGGCCAGGGAGCAGGTGGAGCGGATAACGGAGAACACCGGCCTTGCGCTGCTGCACTTCACAGGGCAGGAGCCGTGGCACGCCAGAGTGCTCGAGGCCCTGCGCCTGCTGGCGGAGCTCGAGGAGGACAGGACGGCGGACCTGTACACGTACCGGGTGCTGGCCCGGCTCGCCGGACTGTGGCTGGACATCTGCGAGAACGTCAGGCTCCCGCAGAACGCTCGGGCGGGCGTGCTGGAGCAGCGCATGCGCAGGATGCTCCGCTACATAGAGACGCATTTCGCGGAGGACGTGACACTGGAGGATCTGGCGCGCAGCGCGAGCCTCGGCAAATCGGAATGCGCCCGCTGCTTCAGACGGAGCCTGGACACCACGCCGTACAGGTATCTGCTCGACTACCGCCTCTCCATGGCGGCGCGGATGCTGCTCGAAACGGACGAGTCCATTGGCGGCATTGCCGCCGCCGTCGGCTTTCAGCAGGCCAGCCATTTCGGAAAGTGCTTCCGGGAGAAGACCGGCTGCTCGCCGAAGGAATATCGGAGCCGGCAGGCCGGATGAGCCGGCACGCGGCATGGCGCCCTCTGGCAGAGCGGGGCCTTGCCTGATACACTTTGCCCCGGAACTCAAACCTTCACCTTGTCCGGACCACAGTCCGGAGCGCGGGAGGCGGCATGCGGCCAGAGACGGATATTGCGGCGCTTGTGCGCGAGGGCATGGAACTCAAGACGCGGATGCAGGCGGACCGGGCAAGGCTCAGGGAAATCGCCGACAGACTGGCGGGTCTCGCCGTGTTCCGCCCGAACTCGGCCACCGGCTGGGTCATCACCGCCGGCTGCCGCGCGAGGGTGCAGGTCAGACGGACCGTCACGTGGGATCAGGAGCGCCTTGCGGCCGCCCGCGAGGCTGCCGGCCCCGAGGCCTTCGACCGGGTCTTCGCGGCCGAGTACAGGCCTGTCAGCATCAGGGCCTGCCGCGCCTGGCTCGAGGACGACAGTGTCGGCGCCGAGGCGAAGGCCCTTGTGCGCGCCGCCTGCCTGGTCGGCGAGGGCAGGGCATATCTTTCCTCGGCCGAATTTCCCGGGGACGGGGCAGAGCGTTGTGCTGGGACAGAAGCCGAAGCGGACGCCGCTGCGCCCGGAGCCCTTCCCGAAGTCCC
>JAUNSE010000199.1:0-1139 GCA_030539415.1 Desulfovibrionaceae bacterium | reverse complement strand
CCACTCCGAAGCCCGGCCCGAAGTCCATCCCGTAGTCCGGCCCGAAGCTCGGCCCGAAACTCTGGCGGATGCGCCTGACGACACTCCGCCCGCGGCGCCTGTCCGCTCCACCGGCGAAACGATGCAGGCCGGCTTCGACCCCGTCGCCGGCACGCCCGAGGCCGGGTCCCGCGCGGCATCGTCCGCCGAATGGAGTCCCGACGAGCTGGACAGCGTGCCCGATCCGCAGCCTCTAGAGGTGGTGGAGGAATTCTCCCCCGAAGATGTGGCCTGGGCGCCCGAAGGGGCGGACGAGGAGCCCGAGTGGCTGCCCGCGGCCGAGCCGGAGGGCATCGACGCGCTGCCGGACGAAGAGGATGCCGATGACGCGGAGACCGACCCGGACGACATGGACGGGGACGGCCCGCGGCCCAGGTAGGGCATTCCGCCGGCCTGCGGGTCCGAAAAACCGCCTTCCGTCATTTTGTCCGCCTGCCATCCGCCCAGGAGATACGCATGGAGCACCGCTTCGAGAACGGCATGGACCCGTACGCCTCCCTTTCCCCCGGCAGCGCCCTGTTTCTGCTCATGCTGTCCAGGGCCGGAGCCTGCCCGCGCAAGGCCCTGCCGCTCTTCATGGGGCGGGGCGCCGACACCTCGGCCATCCTGGCGGAACTGAGCCGGAAGGGCCTCATTGACTGCGCCCCGGGCCGGGAGATCCGTCCGACCGGCGAGCGCATGGGCGCCGAGCTGCTGGAGGGGCGGACGTACTCCTCGCAGGACTGGCCCGAGGACAGCCTGGCCTTCTGCGTCGCCGCCCACTTGGAGGGGAGGGACCTGCGTTTCCTGCAGGCCGCCCGCGCGCTGCTGGAAAGCCTCTGCTACGGCCCGCACAGCTCGCTCTTCGCCATCGCCTATGCCGCGCTGGGCGCAAGCCTCGCCAGGCTCAGGCCCGGACAGGCCGGCAGGGCGGACAGCGCGGACAGCGGAGACGATGCGGACAGGGCCGGCTACGCGGACCTGGTCCGCCTGCTGACGGACATTCAGCGCCTTGCCGTCCATATGTGCCTCAATATCGAGGCCGTGCACGCGGTCTTTACCAGAATGCGCGCGGCCGCCGCCGAGATCGGGGACAGGCGCACCCTGGCCCGGACCGACCT
>JAUNSE010000198.1:4383-4630 GCA_030539415.1 Desulfovibrionaceae bacterium | reverse complement strand
TCCTGGTCGAGCAGAACGCGCGGGCGGCCTTAAAGCTCGCCAGCCGCGGCTACGTGCTCGAGGTCGGCAACGTGGTCATGCACGACACGGCCCAGGCGCTGCTGGCCAATCCCACCGTGCGCGAGGCGTACCTGGGCGGCTAGCGGGGCGCGCTCGAAAAACGCGCGGAGCGCGCCAGATCTGTCGCCTCCCTTGATTTTTTCCCCGGACTGAAGAACATGCTCTTCGGTCCGGAATTTTTTTCGGA
>JAUNSE010000198.1:0-4373 GCA_030539415.1 Desulfovibrionaceae bacterium | reverse complement strand
CCATCCATGACCCTTTCTCTGGTGATGACCTTTGTCGCCTGGTTTGTCGGGGGCTTTGCCCTTATTGTCACGGGCATGGGCGGGCCGCTTCTGGCCCTGCCGATCATGCTCTTCTTCGTGGAGCTGCCCGTCATCGTGGTCACGGCCGTCGCGGCCGGCCTGATGGCGGACATTCCCCTGATCTGGCGCTTCTGGCGCCATGTCGACTGGAAGAGGAACTGGCTGCTCGTGCTGGGGAGCCTGCCCGGCGTGGTGCTCGGCGCGCTGACGCTGAAATTCGCGCCGCTCTTCTGGCTGCAGCTGGGCCTGGGGCTGCTGCTCCTCCTGTTCGTGGTCTGGCAGCTGCTTGTCGCGGCCAGGGCGAAGCATGGCGCGGGAAGCGTCGCGAAGGTCCCCGAATCCGTGCCGGGCCTGCTGATGAGCGGCGCGGCTTCCGGCTTCTTCTCCGGCTCGGTGGGCCTGGGCGGGCCGCCGGTGGCCATGCACGCCTACCGCACCGGCTGGGACAAGGACATGGCCAGGGGCGTCTTCGGCGTCTTCTTCGGTCTCTCCCTGAGCGTCACGGTGCTTGTCTATCTCGCGAACGGCCTCTTCACGCCGCAGGCCTGCACGCACATCCTGGCGGCCGCGCCCGGCGTCGCCCTGGGCTCGCTCGCAGGCCTGCCCGTCGCCTCGAGACTGCCGCAGGGGCTCTTCCAGCGCTTCATGCTGCTGGTCGTCTTCCTGGGCGGCGTCTGCCTGCTGTACAAGGCGTTCTTCATGTAGCGGCGAAAGGCCGCCCCTTCGCCCCCCTGCTGCACCGAAAGCCCGGCATCGCCCGCCGGCGGCCCTCTTGAAATTTTTCGGCGGGAGGGACATCTTCTCCCCTCTTTGTTCTTGATTTCGGAGGGATGGAGATGACGCTCTCACTGGCTGTGACCTTCGTCGCCTGGCTGCTTGCCGGCATCATCGGCATAGTGACCGGCATGGGCGGGCCGCTGCTCTCGCTGACCATCATGTTCTTCTTCGTCGACCTGCAGACCATCATCGTGACGGCCTGCGTGGTCGGCTTCTTTTCCAGCCTGCCGCTCGTCTGGCGCTTCTGGAGGAGCATCGACTGGCGCAGGAACTGGCTGCTCTTCTTCGGCAGCCTGCCGGGCGTCCTTGCCGGTGTCATGGCCCTGAAGCTCGTGCCGATCTTCTGGATGGAGCTCGCCATCGGCGTGCTGCTGGTGGCCTTCTCCGTCTGGCAGGCCTGGGCGGGCGGGAAGGGCGGAGGCCCGGCCCTGAAGGAGACGAACGCCGTGCTGCTCGCCTGCGGCGCGGCCTCGGGCTTCTTTTCCGGCGCCGTGGGCCTGGGCGGGCCACCGGTGGCGGTCTGCGCCTACAAGTGCCGCTGGGACAAGGACATGGCGAGGGGCCTGTTCGGCAGCTTCTTCGCCCTGAGCCTGGTGGCGGCCGTGGTGCTGGACATCGGCCACGGCCTCATCACGCCGGACGCCTGGAAGCACATCTTCGCGGCAATGCCCGGCATGGTGCTGGGCACGCTGGCCGGCCTGCCCCTGGCGGCAAGGCTTCCGCAGGAGCTCTTCCGTCGCCTCATGCTGCTGGTCGTCTTCTGCGGCGGGCTTTCCCTGCTCTTCAAGGCTTTCTTCATGTAGTCGGCGCGGAAAACACACGGCAGATAACGGACGCTCCGAACCCTTCCCGGCTCTTCCGCGAAAAGCCGTTCGTTCACCGTCCCCTGTCAGGCCCCTCTCCGGCCGCGGGGGGCAGGAGGCATCCATGGACCTTTCCCCCGGGGACATCTCCCTCATAGTCACCGGCATCGCCTGGCTCTTCGCCGGCTTTGTCGTCATTGTCACGGGCATGGGCGGCCCGCTGCTGGCCCTGCCCCTCATGGCGCCCTTCGTGGAGCTGCCCACAATCATTCTGGTGGCCTGCTTTGTCTCGGTGCCCAGCGACATTCTTGTCACCATCCGCTTCTTCAAGTACATCGACTGGAAGAAGGCGTGGCTTCTGAGCATAGGCAGCCTGCCCGGCGTCTGGGCGGGCGTGCTGGTGCTCAAGCACGTACCGCTCTTCTGGATGCAGCTGGGCCTGGGCGTCCTGCTGCTGGTCTTCCTCGCCTGGCAGCTTCTCGCCTCGGAGGAGGGCGCCTCGGAGGACTGGGACAGCCGCGCGGGCCTGCTTGCCTGCGGCGCCGCCTCCGGCTTCTTCAACGGCTCCGTTGGCCTGGCCGGCCCGCCGCTGGCCGTGTGCGCCTGGAAGTGCAACTGGGACAAGGACACGGCCAGAGGCGTCTTCGGCTTCGTCTTCGTGGTGGCCGTGGCCGCGACCGTGGTCCTGGACCTCTGGCACGGGCTGGTCACCGAGACGGTGTGGTGGCACATTCTGGTGGCCCTGCCGGCCATGCTGATCGGCATGGCCGCCGGCCTGCCGGCCTCGAAGCGCATCTCCCAGGCGCTCTTCCGCAGGGTGCTGCTGCTGGTGGTGCTGGCCGGCGCCCTGACGCTGCTGTACAAGGCGCTCCTTGTCTGAGGCCCGGCCCGTCAGGACAGGACGGGCCTCAGGATCTGCTTTCCGGCTTGTTGAACAGTCTTCCGCCGGGCCGCCCGCCCGCCGGAAGGAGCGCGCCGCTCCCTTGCCCGGGCGCGCTCGCAACCGCATGACTTCCCCGACATGGAAATTTCGCTGATTGTCACGGCCGTCGCCTGGTTTCTGGGCGGCTTCGCCG
This sequence comes from Desulfovibrionaceae bacterium, assembly GCA_030539415.1. Classification (GTDB taxonomy): domain Bacteria; phylum Desulfobacterota; class Desulfovibrionia; order Desulfovibrionales; family Desulfovibrionaceae; genus Desulfovibrio. Next base: position 1,657 of record JAUNSE010000198.1, on the reverse strand, counting down.
TCATTGTCACGGGCATGGGCGGGCCGCTCCTGGCCCTGCCCATCATGGCGCCGTTCACGGACCTGCAGGTGGTCATTCTGGTGGCCTGCTTTGTCTCGGTGCCGAGCAACATTCTGCTCACCCTGCGCTTCCGCAGGAGCATAGACTGGGGCAGGGGGTGGCTCATGACCATGGCCAGCCTGCCCGGCGTCTGGGCCGGCGTGCTGGTGCTCAAGTACATGCCCGCCTTCTGGATGGAGCTGGGGCTGGGCATCCTGCTGATGGCCTTCGTCCTCTGGCAGTTTCTGGCCAGGGAGAAGGAGGGCGGGCAGGCGGAGGAGAGCCACGCGGCGCTCGCGGCCTACGGAGCGGCCTCCGGCTTCTTCAGCGGGGCCGTGGGCATGGGCGGGCCGCCGCTGGCCGTCTGCGCCTACCAGCACCGCTGGGACAGGGACATGGCCAGAGGCGTCTTCGGCCTCATCTTTCTGGTCGGCATCAGCCTGACAGTGGTCCTCGATCTCTGGCACGGGCTTGTCACAAGGGCCGCGTGGGAGCATATTGGCGTGGCCCTGCCGGCGATGCTCGCCGGCATGGCCGCCGGCCTTCCGGCCGCGAAGCGGCTCTCGCAGCGCCTGTTCCGCTGGTTCATGCTCCTGGTGGTGCTGGGCGGCGCCCTGACGCTGCTGCACAAGGCCCTGCTGGGCTGACGCGCAGGGGCCCGGCGCGGCCCGAAACCATCCGCAAGGAGCGCATATGGACATTTCCCTCGCAGCGACCTTTCTGGCCTGGCTTGTCGGAGGCTTTGTCGTCATGGTGACGGGCCTTGGCGGCGCCATGATGGTCATGCCCGTGCTGGTCTTCTTCGTGGACCTGCAGACCGTGGTGCTTTCGACCATCGTGGCCGGTCTCGCCGGCTGCCTCTTCCAGGTCTGGCACTTCAGGGCGGCCGTGGACTGGCGCAGGAGCTGGTGGCTTCTGCTCTTCAGCCTGCCCGGCTCGCTTGCCGGGGTGCTCGCGCTCAAATACGTGCCGCTCTTCTGGCTTGAGTCCTGCCTGGGGCTCCTGCTGATCTTCTTCGTGTGCTGGCAGCTGCGCGCGAACAGCATGGCATCGCGCGGCATGAGCCGCGAGAGCCTGGTGGAGCTTGCCCTGGCCGGGGCCGCGGCCGGCTTCTTCAACGGCTCGGTGGCCATGGGCGGGCCGCCCATGGCGGTCCTCTCCTGCCGGGCCTGCTGGGACAAGGACATGGCCAGAGGCGTCTTCGGCGTCTTCTACCTGCTGAACCTCGTCGCCACCGCCGGCATGTTCGTCTGGCAGGGGCTCTTCACCTCCGCCATCTGGCCCTACGCGCTGGCCGCGGTGCCCGGCATGCTGCTCGGCATGGCCGCCGGCATACCCGCCTCCAGGCGCATTTCCCAGTCCCTCTTCCGCAACGTTCTTCTGATCTTCATCTTCTGCGGGGCGCTCTCACTCCTGTACAAGGCCTTTGCCCGGTAAATGGCGCCTCCCGCAAGCGTGGAGGTGAAACACCATGTCTCCTCTCAAAAACGACGCCACCCTGTCTCCCGAGGACAGGCGCGTGCTGAAGGGCCTGCTGCTGGCCGTCCTTTCCATGCAGATCATGACGCCCTTCCTGCAGTCCGGCGTGGCCGTGCTCCTGCCGGCACTGGGCGAGTAC
>JAUNSE010000197.1 GCA_030539415.1 Desulfovibrionaceae bacterium | reverse complement strand
GCGGTGCAGCAGAGTGATGGCGGCAATGATGCGGACCTCCTTCTTGCTGAAGCCGAGGAGTTCCGTATTGCTGATCAGATAGTGACTGTGCTCATTGTGCTTGCTGAAGGAGATGAAAATGCCCACATCATGCAGCAGGGCGGCATAGCGGAGCCATTCCCGCTCCTTTTCTCCAAAGGAGTGCATGCCCATGGACAGGGCCGAATCGAAAAGAGCAAGCGCGAGGTCAGCCACATGTCTGGAGTGCGCCTCCTCGAACCGGCAGCCTCTGGCCAGACGAAGCACGGACTGCTCCCGTATGCCCAGGTCCGCCACCACGGCTCCGGGACAGGTTCGCTCCACATATTCCGCCACCATGCCGTCGCGCAGTCCTCTGGAACTGATGGTCACGGTGTCAAAATTAAGCTCCTCAAGCACGGTCTGCAGTATTGCCGCACCAGGGATGATCACATCAAGGCGTCTGGGGTTGAGCCCGGGCACCGAGACTCTTTCGCTGCGGTCGCGCGAGCAGAGTTCGCGCACCGCACGGCAAAGCCCTCTGTAGCTCATGGTCTGTCCCGTGTCCGGGGAAGAGCCTTTCCCGAGGGCCGCGGCTATCTCGGCAAGATTCTGGGCTGTGCCGGAACTGGCCACCAGTTCCGGAATGTTCATGTCCGCCATCCGTCTGAACGCATGCACGCCCTCGTTGCGGACGTGCATCTGCATGGCCTCGTACTGCCTGGCTGTGACCGCCTTCTTGCCGCACGGATACAGATTGGCCAGACGCACGCAGCCGATCTTGAGCGATTCCAGTTCCTGACAGGCATAGGACGAGGCCGCGGCCATTTCGGTGGACCCGCCGCCGATGTCAAGGTAGAGGCGAAGGCTGTCGCTTTTCTCCATGGCAGAGGAAACACCCCGCCAGATCAGTCTGGCCTCCTCCCTGCCGGAGATGATCATCATGTCTATGCCTGTCTTTTCTCGAACTTCGGAAAGAAAGGCCTCGCCATTGGCCGCATCACGGACAGCGGCCGTCGCAACGGCCACATACTCGTCCACACCGTATCCCCGGCACATGGCGGCAAAGGCGCGAAGCGTCTCCAGCGTTCTCTGCATGGCCTCGAACTGGAGCTGATGGTGGACCACCGCCCCCTCGCCAAGGCGGACCATGTGCTTTGCCTCGTTGAGGACGCGGACAACGCCCTGAGGAGTGATGCGAGCCACAAGGAGCCTGAGAGAGTTGCTGCCGAGGTCGATGAAGCCGACCACCCGCCCCGGACCGTCCGCGGGCATCAGTGCTGCTGCCATTTCAAATTCCTGCCAAAGAGTTCGGTGAAAAGGTCGCCCTTCCTGACTCCGCGCATCGCGTCCGCGGCAAGGGTCGCTCTGTCGGCGCCTTCCCTCGCGTGCAGAATCAGCAGCACATTCCCCTCGTCGGGGACAGCCTCCAGGCGCTCTACAAGACTTTCATGACTCATGTCCAGTCCATCGGCGACACGCAGCAGCGAAGAGCCGACAGCCACTCCCTGTCTTTCGGCAAGACTGAGACGGCAGAACCCCTTCTGTGCCGTGCTGGGCCAGACCTTTCTGTGGTAGCGGGCCAGAAGAGCAACGCACTCGCGGTCCTCTTCCGGCACACATTCCAGCAGCCCGGCCAGGCTGTCGGCAACATCGGAAGTCATGTTCACCAGCCCGCCGGCCCTGCCGCGAATCAGTCTGCATGAAGACTTGTGATGCCCTTTCATGCCGGCTATCTGGCCTATGTCGTGGAGCATGGCCGCAAGGCAGATCATGCCTCGCCAGTGGGAATCCAGGCCGTGCAGGGCTTTCAGGCCGTCGAACAGACTGCGCACCAGTCTGCACACCTGCCGTCCGTGCAGCAGCGCCGTCCGCAGATCGGCCTCCATGGAGCCGTCGCCATGACGGCGCAGACGCTCCAGTTCCTTTTCGATATGACTTTCAAGCCGTCCGCAGGCCGGTTCGCAGACTGCGGCATCGGGGCCTGCGGCGTTGGTGATCTTTTCGGACATGCCCTACTCCGCCGCCGTTTCATCGGGTCGCAGCTTTGATGCTTCCTTCAGAAGCAGCTCCTGGGCATTCACCAGAGCCGCTCCCTTTTCGGGCTCCCTGCGCACATAGGTTCCATCCGACTGCATAATCCAGCACTGCTGATTGTCGTCCATCTGCCAGCCGAGGACGTGATTGCGAATGTAGGCCTTCTTCTCCTCGTCCAGAACGGGAACGCAGACCTCGATTCTGCGGTCAAGATTGCGGGGCATGAGATCGGCGCTGCCGATATAGAGGAGCCCGGAACCTCCCGCACGGAACCAGTAGGCGCGCACATGCTCAAGGAAACGGCCGACAATGGAGCAGACAGTGATGTTCTCGCTCACTCCGGCAATGCCGGGCCGCAGGCAGCAGATGCCGCGGACAAGCAGATGCACTCTGACTCCGGCCTGAGAGGCCTTGTACAGAGCCTTGATAATCTCCTTGTCCACCAGCTGATTGCATTTGAGAACGATTTCGCCTCCGCCGCCCATCTCGCTGTGAAGCTCGGTCTCCCGGCGAATCAGATCCACGAGACCGGAACGCATGTTGACCGGTGACACGAGAAGACGGCGATACTGATTGCGCACGGCATAACCGGTCATGACGTTGAAAAGATCGGTTACATCGGCGCAGATGTCCGGATTGCAGGTGAACAGCCCCATATCCGTATAGATCTTGGCCGTCGAATGATTGTAGTTGCCTGTGCCTATATGCACATAGCGCATCACGCCCTTCTCTTCCCTGCGCACCACAAGACAGAGCTTGGCATGAATCTTCATGCCCACGATGCCGTAGACGACGTTGACGCCCACGGCTTCAAGTTCCTCAGCCCAGTTGATGTTGCGCTCCTCATCAAAGCGCGCCTTGAGTTCGACAACCGCCGTCACCTGCTTGCCGCGGCGTCTGGCCTCGACAAGAGATTTCACAATGGGGGAATTGCTGCCCACGCGGTACAGGGTCTGCTTGATGGCGATGACCTGCGGGTCCACGGCCGCGGCCTGAATAAAGTCCAGGACAGGCGTGAAGGCCTCATAGGGATGGTGCAGAAGCAGGTCTCCCTCGCGCAGACGAGTAAAGATATCCGTTTCCAGATGCAGAAGGTGGCCCGGCATATTGTCGAGTTTGAGATTGGGGCGGTCGGCACTGTACAGCGAGATGAGGTCCGCAAACGCCATGGGCCCCCGCACGGTGTACACCTGGAAGGGCTTCAGGCGCAGCTTCTTGATAAGGAAGTCCCTCAGGTCGGCAGGCATGCCATGCGCGGTCTCGAGACGCACCACATCGCCGAATCTGCGCTGGTCGACCAGATCCTTGACGGCCTGCAGCAGGTCGTCGGCCTCGTCTTCCTCGATTTCCACATCGGTATTGCGCGTGATCCGGAAGCAGCCGGAGGAAACCACTTCATAACCGGGGAAGAGAGAGCCCAGATATTCCTGAACAAGCTCCTCGAGCAGGAGGATGTCCGTGTCACGCATGTTGGTGACAAGCCCGAGCTGGGCATACGACTTCCCTTCCTTGCCGCGCGGAACGAAAATGAGGCGGGGCACATTGCCGGGACAGCGCACACGCGCAAAATGCTTGTTGCCGCTCTTGTCGCGCAGAAGAATCAGGAAATTCAGGGTCAGATTGGAAATGGTCGGAAACGGGTGGCTGGGATCAATGGCCTGAGGAGTGAGAACCGGGTAAATCTCGTTATTGAAGTAATCGGCCAGATAGCGGCGCTGCTTTTCGGTCAGCTCCACATAATGAGAAAATTTCAGGCCGCGGTCCGCCAGCTGTCCCTGCAGTTTCTTGCGCCAGTGCTCCTGGCAGATGCTCGTCAGAGTCATGACCCTGCGGCGGATGTCTGCAAGCTGTCTTGCCGGACTCATGCGGTCCGGACCGGTCGGTGCCGTCGAATTCCTGTACTGGCGGAAGACGTTGGCAACACGCACCATAAAGAATTCATCAAGATTGTTGCAGAAAATGCAGAGAAACTTGAGCTGCTCAAGCAGCGGAGCAGACTTGTCCAGAGCGCATTCCAGCACCCTTGCATTGAATTCGAGCCAGTTGATTTCACGATTGATATAAAGACCGGGACAGTCCAGATCAGCCAGGGCTTCAGGAGTGCAGTTCTCCAGCTCGGGCAGAGTCTTCGGGACAACCTGAGTCTGGACAGAAGCGGCGGTCACATCATCCGTCTGGCCAAGCTGGGGCTGGCTCTGTTCACCCGCACCCGCAGGGGCCTCAATTTCCTTTTTGTCGGGCTTGCTGTGCTTGTTTTCGTTTTTTGAATCGTTCTTCGAGCTGTTCTTGGATTCGGTCTTCTTGGGACTCATGGAGCTGCTCTCCTCGGGGGCGGCACTGAGGTCCTGCTCGACTTCGATCTCTTCGGAGTGGAAACCGCTGTTGTCAATAATCATGGCGGCTCCTGTTCTGGCAGAGGCAACCGGCTGCAGGAGATGCGCAGTCGGGCAGGCTTATGTTCAATGCAAGGGCGTTATACGGACCATGATGAGGCAGTGTGCGGCTGAATGGCGCCGTTGGCTCCCAGACGGACGGGACAGCCCCGGCAAACTCAAGGGACTTTGGGCACAGCATATCTCTCTCCTGATACAGGAATAGG
>JAUNSE010000196.1 GCA_030539415.1 Desulfovibrionaceae bacterium | reverse complement strand
GCCAGGGCCTCGTCGGCCGGATTCAGATCTTCCCGCTGCAGAATTACCATGCGGGCGATGAGCATGACATCGTTGTCCGTCAGCTCTCTCTTGTAGACAGGCACTTCCCTGAGCCCTGCCATGGTGGCGGCGCGCCAGCGACGCTCGCCGGCAATGATCTGGTATCTGCCGGTTCTTCCGGGAAGCGGGCGCACCAGAAGAGGCTGTATGATGCCCTGATTCCTGATGGAGTTGGAAAGCTCTTCCAGGCCTTCCTTGGTCATGGTCTTTCTGGGCTGCTCCTGATTGGGAACGAGCGAGTCAATGGCGACGGTGAGAATCTGGCTGTCGCGTGCAGACGCGCTGTCCGAAGCAAGAAGGGCATCAAGTCCGCGACCAAGTCCTTTTAATGACACTGAAGACTCCTTGATATACAGTACTGCCTGCCGCGCGGGGCCAGGGGCTGCATGAGCCGCGGACGCGGGACCGGCAATTCAATTTCGGGTAGGTGAATATGTTTGACCTTGAAACGCATATTGTTCACATGCGGGACACCAAGAATTCCAATGAGTGCTTCTTTATTTCGGCCGAGCTGGGCGTGCGCTGCGCGGATGCCCTGCAGGGGGCGCTTCCCCTGCTTGATGCCTGCAGGCAGCTGCCCGGGCATCTGAGTTCTTTCAATGGTCCGGACGGAAAGCCGTTTGCCTACATTATCAGCCGCGAGATGTGGGAGATGACCCGGTACGACCTCAAGAGCGGAGAGCGCGAGCTTTTTTACAAGCATGGCGGTGTGGCACCGGAGTCGCTGAAGGAATTCAAGGGCTTTCTGAAACGCTGGGACTTCGACTACGAGTACAGCGCCAATGTGTCCTGCCCTGTCTGCGGAAACAGCACATCCGACTGGAGAACTGATCCCACGCATCCCTTTTTGCTGAGCAATGCCAATGAAGGCGGTCTGCTCGTCTTTCAGTGCACGAACTGCGGAACAACCATACGCCAGAAGCATTTCAGAGACGAGGTTGTCTGCGAGCACACGCTCCCCTGCCGCATGCAGCAGGCCATGCCTAAGGGATAGCCTTGCGCAGCAGGACTTCCTGCGCCAGAGCGAGATAGGCCGTTGCTCCCTTGGATTTGATATCGTAGTGTATGATTGACCGCCCGTGGCTCGGCGCCTCGGAAAGACGCACATTGCGCGGGATGAGGGTCTTCAGCATGTACTGTGGGAGGCAGCGGCTTATTTCTGTCTGCACGTCTTTGGAGAGACGGTTTCTGGTATCGTACATGGTCAGCAGAATGCCGGTGATGCAGAGATTCTTGTTGAGCTTCTTGCGCACCTTGGTATAGGTGTCCATGAGCTTGACGATACCCTCGAGAGCGAAGAATTCGCACTGCAGGGGAATAAGCAGTTCTGTGGCCGCGCACAGGGCATTCAGTGTCAGCAGACTCAGGGAGGGAGGGCAATCTATGATGATGAAGTCATAGTCCTTTTCAACCTGCCTGATAACTTCGCGCAGATAGCTTTCTCTGGCCATTTCATTGGCCAGCTCCACCTCCACTCCGACAAGACTTATGGATGCGGGCAGCAGATTGAGATAGGGCGGTTTGATGGCCCTGATGGCATCGGTAACGGACTGGTAGTCAGGCTTGTAGAAGACAGTGTAGAGATCCGGTCCTCTGTCATTGACGACATGCCCCAGGCCGCTGCTGGAATTCGCCTGAGGGTCACAGTCAATGAGCAGGGTCTTTTGTTCGAGAACCGCCAGTGAGGCGGCAAGGTTGATGGAGGTGGTGGTTTTTCCCACGCCTCCCTTCTGATTGGCAACGCAGATCACACGGGCCATAAAAAGGCAGCTCCTTCCTGATCTGTTTCACGTGAAACAGTGTTCTATCTTGATTTGGCTGAGTTATTCACTCTCTGTTGCGTGTAGTAGGCAATTGCCTCTGGCAGGTCAAGAAGGTAATGAAACATCGTGCCGGATATGGGAGCCGTGTGATTTTATTAATAATTATAAATTGTTAAACTAGATTTTTAACTTGTGCGACACCTGCGCCTATCAGGCTCTTCCTTGCGAAAAACTTGTAATTGCATACAAAAATTTTTTTCCCTGTTTCACGTGAAACATGGACAGGGGACTTTACGCTAAAATCAGTGATTATAAATGGTTAAACTATTTTCAGCCGAAAATCAGAGTACGGCGGCCGATTTTTTGTCGCTCAGACCTGAGAATCGCTGTCTTCGGCAAGCATGGCTTCCACATCTCGTTCGGTCAGGGCATCCACGTCCTCTGTCTGCATCAGCACTCGGCCATTGCTCATGACAGCCAGCCTGTTCGCAAGCTTCAGCCCCTGTCTCGGGCTGTGGGAAACCATCAGTATCGGATAGTCCGCCGCAAGTCTCAGCAGCAGGTCTTCAACATGCCGTGATGCGTGAACATCCAGAGAGGCCGTGGGCTCGTCCAGCAGAAGCAGTGAGGGCTCGAGGGCGAGGGCTCTTGCCAGACAGAGTCTTTGCTGCTGGCCGCCGGAAAGTCTGTCCGCGTTCAGGTTGAGACGATCCTTCACTTCATCCCAGAGATCCGCCGCCTTCAGAGCCCGCTCCATGCGGTTTTCCTTTTCCGCCTGGGGACAGCCGGCAACCACCTCAAGCGGGATGGTCATGTTCCTGAGAATGCTGACAGGAAAGACCTGCGGAGTCTGAAAGACCATGCCCACGCTCTGCCTGAGCTCTCTCAGACTGTAGCTGTCAGCTTCGCCTGCGGGATAGACGTGACGAGGTCCCTGTCCCAGGTCGAGCCTCGCCCTGCCGGTGACGCGGCAGCCTGGAAATTCCTCGTTAAGCCGGTTCAGTGAGCGGAGAAGCGTTGTCTTGCCACTGCCGGAGCGTCCCAGAAGAATGGATATGCCTTTGTCAGGGCAGAGCAGAGATGCTTCGCGCACGATGTCATGGTCACCAAAGGAAACACTCAGATGCTCAATCTGCACGGACCATGCTTTCTGTGCTCTCATCTCTTTTCTCCTTTCTGCCAGCGTCTGCAAAATCCTGATTCCAGCAGCCGGGCCGCAATCAGAAGCAGACAGGATGCGCACAGAAGCAGACAGGCTGTGCCGAATCCTTGAAGCAGTTCGTTCTGATCCTGATACTGGGACGAAATATAAAAGATGTGAAACGACAGTGTTTCAAACTTGTCCAGCACGCCACCAGCCATGCCTGCATTGGCCACCACGCCTGTCAGCATGATGACGGCCGTATCTTCGGCAGCGCGTCCCATGGAGAGCACAACGCCGCCGAGGATGCCCCTGGCCGCCAGGGGCAGCTGCAGATGAAAAATACTCTGAACGCGCGTCATGCCGAGAGCGGCTGCCGCAATGCGCAGATTCTGCGGTACGGCGCCGACAGCCTCCCTGGTTGAGGCGATGAGCACCGGAAGGACCATGAGCGCCAGGCAGACGGCGGCAAGCAGCATGCACGTGTTGGCTCCGGGCAGCAGCGTGCCGCGCAGAAAAAGAATGAGCATGAAGCCGAAGAGGCCCATGACAATTGAAGGCATGCCGGCCAGCATGTCCACGGCGATATCCAGTATGCGGCGCTGGCGGGGCGTGGCGAGCTCGGCCAGATAGATGCCGCAGCCGATGCCGGGGAGAATCGTCAGGGCCATGGTCAGCAGCACAAGCTTGAAGGTGCCCACGCATGCCGGCCAGAGTCCTTCCCAGACGGCCTTTTTTCCGAGAAGGGCGTCCCATGGATCCACCTGGCCGAAAATGAGTTCCAGTCCCAGCGTCGGTATTCCCCTCCATAGAAGATAGCCGAGAAGAGCGAGCACGCAGAGAGGAGCGGCAAGGGCGGAAAGACGGGTTCCCCATTTGAAGACAGCGAAGGGAAGCCTGTTCACTGTCTTCCTCCCAGCCTTCGGATGCACAGGCTGACTGCCGCGTTGATGAGCAGAAGGAGCATGCCGGCCATGAAAAGCGAGTCATAGGCGGCACCGCCAACCTCATTGGAGGTCACGAGCGCCATATGGGCCGTGAGCGAGCGAGTGCCCGCCGTCAGAGAGGAGGGCACATCTGGAGCGTTGCCGGCCAGCATCAGCGGCAGCATGGTGTCTCCGACCGCGCGTCCGAATCCGAGTACGGCCGAGGAGGCGAGCGGGCCGGCAGACCCGGGAAGGACAAAATGCCAGAGCAGCTCAAGGCGGGTGAAGCCCATGGCCCGGCCCGGCAGAACGAGTGCGTCCAGTCTCGCTCCGAGCCCGGCCTGCAGGATCAGCACCACTGTGGGCAGAATGAGCAGGCAGAGCATGAGCGAGGCAGTGAGCCAGCTCATTCCGCTTCCGCCAAGGCCGCTGCGGATGACGGGAGCCAGGAGGAAGACCGCCGCAAAGCCGTAGACAACGGTGGGTACGGCCGTCATTATGCGCACCAGGCCGCCGACAGCTGTCCGCAGCGCGGAGCCGCCGCTCTTCTCCGGACAGAGCAGCCAGCAGGCAAGGGCGAAGGCCAGAGGCCAGCCCAGCAGCAGGGCGGATGTCCCGAGCAGAACCGAGCCCGCGAGCATGGGCAGGATGCCGAAGGAACCTCTGTTCGGCGCCCACAGCCAGGTGAAGCCTAGTTCCCCGACCTATTTGTAAGGGAAACCAAAAACCTCCGATTCTGTCGGA
>JAUNSE010000195.1 GCA_030539415.1 Desulfovibrionaceae bacterium | reverse complement strand
ATCTGCGCACGGCCGCCCGCATCGGCTGGAATCCGTCGCTGGAGATTCTGACCGCCGTGGACCAGTTCTATCAGGAAGACAAATAGCGCAATGAGGAAATATGCGCCCGTCATGCCCCGGCAGGGGCGGGCGGGAGCGCGGGAGGCATGAGACAGTGGACAGGATGCAGAACGAGGGCCGCGCGGCGGCGGAAAGAGTGGGCGGACGCATGCTGGACCGCCTCATGCGCAGAACGGGTCTGCTGTCCATGGCCGTCTGGGTGCTGGTGCTTGCCTGCACCCTGTTCATCTACGACACCCTGCTGTACTTCACGCTCGACAGGGAATTATGGAGCAGCGCCCAGGCCGAGGCGCGCATCACGGCGCAGAATCTGGCCAGGAAGCTGTCCACAGGCGTGCGCTTCGGCAAGGACCTCGGCAGATATCACGGTCTGGGGACAATTGTCGCGCAGTCAAGCGCCAGTTCCGCGCTGCCGATGGCCGTTTTTGACAAAAACGGTGACCTGCTGCGCGCCGCGGGGCTTTTCCCGCCCGAACTTGCAAATGAACATCTGCTCCAGGTGCGCACCGGCGACTACAGCATCTACGGCAACGGATCCGGACGGGCTGTTCTGGTGCCTGTCCCGGGCGCGGACGGACATATGGAAGGCCGGGTCGGCGCCTATGTGGACGGCGCTCCGCTGGCCGCGAAGCTCCGCGACCTGTTTGCCTGGCAGATTGTCCGTCAGGCGGCGGTCTCCCTTGCCGCCCTGCTTCTGCTGGCCTTCCTGATGCACCGCATCAGGGCCAGAGCCGCCCGGAGCGGCGTTGTCGCCCAGCCTTTCCCCCGCTACGGGCGCATGACCGGATACGCCGTCTTTCTGGCCGTCATGCTCGTCAACGGCTGCCTGGCCCTGCACACGGTCAGCAGCTACCGTGTGGGGCAGCTGCACTCCGACATGGAGGGCACCGGCTCTCTGCTCACCGAAACGCTCAACCGTCTGCTGATGGTGGGCATCTCCTTCGAGCACACGGACAGGATGGACGCCTATCTGACCTCCATGACCGCAATGCACGACGGAGCCCTGGCTTTGGAGGTTGTGGGGCCCGACGGACGCACGCGCGTCTCCAGCGTGCCGGAGGGCACACGGCTCCTGCCCTGGAGCCGGGACTTTCCGCTTCTGAACACGGGCAGGCACGCCTCGGCGGAGGGGACCGGCTGGCTTCTGCGCATCTCCTGCGTGCAGAGCGTCTGGTTCAACCGCCTGCGTCTCGCGGCCATGGACATGCTGACCCTCGTGGTCATTGCCATGATCTTCATGATCGAACTCTCGCTCCTCCTGAAGCGGGGCCTCAACGTGCTGCACGGCGAGCGTGTCGTCGGCGTGCCCGGACACCGACGCCTAACCATGGACAGGACGGGGCTCGTGCGACCGCTCATCTTCGGCATGCGCTACGCCATGGGCATGACGCTCACCTTCATCCCCCTGCGCATGGCCGAACTCATGCCGGCCGGCTCGACTTCGCACGACATGCTCATGAGCCTGCCCATCTCCACGGAAATGCTCGCCACCGGCGCCATAGCGCTGGTCGCCGGCTCCTGGGTGCAGCGCCAGGGCGTGCAGCGGGCCTTTCTGACCGGTTTCGCGGTGCTGGGTCTGGGCTATCTCGCGTCAATGCTGGCCGCCGATGCCGGCCAGTTCATCACCGCCCGGGCCGTCACCGGCGTCGGCTTCGGCATAGTGCTTCTGGCTGCCCAGCTCAGGACAGGCAGCGACGGGCTGCTGCCGGACATGTATGCGGGCTTCTACGCGGGCTCGGTCTGCGGCAGCGCCATGGGCGGCATGCTGGCGCAGCAGTTCGGCTACATGCCGGTCTTTCTGGTGTCCGCCGTCCTGCTCTTCATCCTGGCCCCCATCTCGCTCCTGCTCATGCGCCAGGGCGGCCCCCTGCGCACCACGCCGGTGCAGCCGGACTTCTCCTTCGGCCAGGTCCGCCGCCTGCTCGGCGACAGGGCCTTCTGGAGCTTCATCCTGCTCATTCTCGTGCCGGTGGCCATGCTGAATGTTGGCCTGCTGCAGTATCTTCTGCCCGTCTATCTCACCGACTCGGGCACCGTGCCGGCGGACATCGGCCGCATCTTCATGCTGCACTGCCTGCTGATCATCTACGGCGGTCCCCTTATCGCCCGCCGTGCGGCCAGATTCCCCTCGAAAAACGGACTGGTCTGCATTGTGGGGGCCGTCTCCGGACTGGCTCTCTTTGCCGTGGCCATGCTCCCGCCCGTGCCGGGCATGCTCTCGGCGGTGCTGCTTCTCGGTTTCGCCGCCTCGATCAATTTCGCGGCCCAGGGGCGCTATGTGAAAAGCTTTGTGGGCATGCGGTCCATCGGCTTTCTGCCGGCGCTGTGTCTCATCAGCGTTTTCATGCGCGCCGGACATGTGCTGGGCCCCATTGCCGCGGGACTGCTCCTGCCCCTCATGAGCGTGTCCCACAGCACCTTCCTCTGGGGCATTGTCATCGTCATCTGCTCCTGCCTCTTCCTTCTCGTGTCCTCCGCGCAGCTGGCGGAAATCCCGGCCTTTGAGCGCGCAGAACGCGGAAACAGGGAGAGGACGGCCTGACAGCGCGGCCGAAAAAGCCTCCTTTCCCTGCAAAAGCCTTTCCTGCGGCCGGCGCCTCTGCCGGCTGCAGGGCTTCAGGACGCATCTTCTCCTTTGCGGAAAAAATCCGCTCCCCGCACCGCGGTCCGGATTTCGCGTTTGACAGCACATCCGACATTTTTTAGTGATACCAGTTGTTTGGGAAAGCGACTGCGTCACATATTTCGGCTCGGACCTGTCTGCCGAAGAACAGTCCGCAGACGCATCCGCCTCATGCACGATCCGCCTTCCGAAAGGAAGGACAGGCGTGCGGCTTTCACCAGGCCATCCCTGCAGGGAAGGCAGGGAGACAGATGCCATGGAAAAAACTCAGGACCGCCCCCTGACGGACGGAGGGCATGCCGCCGGGTACGGCAGGCTGAGACTGACAGCCCTGGCGGCATGGATTTTCGTGCTGCTCTTCTCGCTCTGCCTCTATGACGCCCTGCTCTACACCTCCCTGAAAAAGGAGGTCTGGAGCAGCGCCCAGAGCTCGGCGCAGCTTGTCGCACGGCATGTCTGCCAGGATATTGAATCGGGAATGCGCTTCGGCAAGAAACTCTCGAAATTCAGCGGGCTCGACAAGCTTCTCCGCCATGTCGGCACCTCCAGCGGTCTGCCTGTCGCCCTTGTGGACCCGCTGGGGCGGGAAATCGGCGCGCACGGAGCCTTCCCGGCCGATGCTCTGAATGCCGGATTCGTCATGACCGAGGATATCGACCTGCTTGTGCGCGGCGATGCCGGCGGGCGCACCGTCTTTGTGCCGATCAATTCCATAGAGGGCAGCACGCACGGCTATGCGGCCGCGCGCGTCGACAGCGCACCTCTGAACGCCGCCCTGTGGGGCCTTTTCCGGGAGCAGCTTGTTGTGCAGGCCGCGGGCGCGGCACTGGGACTTGTCGTCCTCTTTCTCCTGTTCCGCGTCTGGGGCCGGGGCCGGGACGCGCATGATGCCCCGTGCTTCACGCGCAAGGGCCACGCGCTGGCCATCACGGTCTTCGTGCTGGTGCTGACGGCCAGCGGGCTTTTCGCCATGCAGCGCTCCGGCGCCTACTACACGGCGAATCTGGAACGAGATCTGGACCGGACCGGACTGCTGCTCACGGACGAGCTCAACCGCCTGCTTCTGGTCGGCGTCTCGCTGGACCGCATGGACAATGTGGGCAGCTACCTCTCGGAAATCGCCGCCATGCACGGCAATGCCGTGATGCTGGAAATCAGGGACTCCCGAAAGGGCTGTCTCGCGACCACCTCGACCGGGGGAGAGGAGCTGCTGACAGGCGAGCGCACCTACGCCCTGCTGCAGAAGGGCGGCGCCCACGCCCTGCAGGGCGGCGCCTCCTGCACGCTGCACATCGGCTTTCTGCGCGGCCCGTGGCTTTCGCGCTTGTGGGCCATGGGACTCGACATGCTGACCATGGTGGCCATCGCCGTGATCTTCATGCTGGAAATCCTGTACTGCCTCACCCGGGGCATGGACCTGCTCCAGCTGCTTGCGGAGCGGCGCGCCCGCGTCAGGGCGGCCTCAGCCGGGGTGCCTGAACCGGGGAGCGTCCCGGACAGCAGGGAGGCGTTTGCCCGCAGCTCCCTGCTCCGCCCGCTGTCCTTCTTCATGATGTTCGCCATTGACATGTCCGTCTCCTTCATCCCCCTGCGCATGGCGGAACTCCTGCCCGCCGGCGCCCCGTCCAGGGACATGCTGCTGGGTCTGCCTATATCGGCGGGCATGGCCATGACCGGTCTGGCCGCGATGGTCTGCGGCACATGGGTGAAGCGTCAGGGCCCCAGGCCCCCGCTCATGATCGGCTTTGTCATGGTGAGCCTCGGCTGCCTCGGCTCCATGCTGGCGGCCGAGCCCTGGCATTTCGTGCTTGCCAGAGGGCTGGCAGGAGCCGGCTACGGCTTCATCCTGGTCACATCGCAGGCCTGCACCGTCCGGGAGGGCCTGCTGGGCGACATGTTCGCCGGCGTCTATGCGGGCTCCCTGTGCGGCAGCGCCATGGGCGCCATGCTGGCC
>JAUNSE010000194.1 GCA_030539415.1 Desulfovibrionaceae bacterium | reverse complement strand
AGAATGGATTGATCAGGTCGCAGGATCCCCTGCGTGGCAGGGGAAGTTACGACGGAACAGGACTGACATAGCCTTGTACGTTTTTCCGTCGCAGGACCCCCTGCGTTGCAGGGGAAGTTACGACCACAAGCAGGCCAGTCAAGGGGGTAGAGTCAGGGCGCAGGACCCCCAGCGTTGCAGGGGAAGTTACGACCAATACTTCTTGTTTCTTTGCTGATACCCTTATCGGCGCAGGACCCCCTGCGTTGCAGGGGAAGTTACGACCCATGTGGCATCACGACGGTTACCAACATAGCCGGCGCAGGCCCCCCTGCGTTGCAGGGGAAGTTACGACAACCATCACCGTTGGCTACGTACGGCTAGACGTGTCGCAGGCCCCCCTGCGAGTCAGGATGCAGCAGTTCGACAAAGACGGCATGCCGGCCTGTCTGGAAAAAAGGCTTCAGGACCTCGTCTCGGGCCGCTAATGCATGCAAAAAGGCCGCCAGAAACTCCTCTTTTGAGTTTCGGCGGCCTTGCTGTCTTCACTGCCTTTCGGTTTGCTGACGGTCTCTGGTCTGATGTCTCCGGCTCCTTCGGCAACAGGCCTGCGGGACGGACAGTCTGCGGACCGGACCGGCGAAGCGGGAGCGGCGCGGATGACCTCTTTCGGCCGGACAGGAGCTCTCTTGTTTTTGTGGCGTGCCTCCGCTGCCGCCGTCTGCCCCTGCGTTGGCGCCAATGACGGGCCAGGCGGGCTTTCTGCGAGAGGCCTGAACGGGCTGCCCCGCCCGGGAGATGGTGATTCAGGTGACGCAGACAGGAGCGGTCTTGTCATGCCGCCTTGCAACGGAGTCTGCACACGGACGCCACATCAGGCGGCCGGGTACCGGGGACGGGCCATGCGGCGCGCTGCCCGGAAAGTGGGCTTGTGTGCGAGCGGGAAAAGCAAGCGGGGGAGGGTTGTTTCTGAATCTGGTTCTGCTGAAGGACTGTGATGACGCTGACGAGGAGGGCGGTGATGACCTGAAGAACAAAAAGGACGGTGTGCTCTGCCGGTGCTGTTCATGCGTGGCGCCTTTTGGTTGCAAGTTTGTCGGGGTCGGCCGATGCCCTCCTGAAGAATGGACCCGGTCCGGGGGCCGGGATGGGGGGATCTCCTCGTTAACGAAGCACATGGCTCCGCCCGAAACCGTGAGGCCGTCAATCTGCTCGGAACATAGCAAGGGAAGTGCCGTCTCTGCCCGGTGAGGCGGCGGCGCTGCGGGAGAGGCTGCGGAAGATGACCCTGGAGATGCCGCTGCGGTTCTCCCTGTCGTCCCGCACCTGAGAGATTCGAGGCGGAGCTGCTGCTGTCTGCTGGGTATGGTGGGTATGGAGCGAAGCGCTGTCTTTTGTCTGCCAGAGCCGGCGGACAATCTGGCAGAGAAGCGTCTCTGGTGCGTGCACAAGGGGGATGATGAAAATTTTCAGAGTAGATGGTGAAAATTGAACAGCCTGCTGGTGGTCGGCCGGAAGGGCAGCGCCGCTGTCCGGTCTTGGTGCCGTCACAGGCAATACGAGGCGGATGGGAGACAGGATGAGCGCCGGCCCTGGAAAGACGGCGGGAACGCCGGCGCGTGGGGGATGGAGGCTGCACGAAGGCCGGCTGGCAG
Source organism: Desulfovibrionaceae bacterium (assembly GCA_030539415.1). Taxonomy (GTDB): domain Bacteria; phylum Desulfobacterota; class Desulfovibrionia; order Desulfovibrionales; family Desulfovibrionaceae; genus Desulfovibrio. Next base: position 3,012 of record JAUNSE010000194.1, on the reverse strand, counting down.
CGTGCCGGCAGGCATGCAGGACAAGCCCTGTCCTGTGTGGCAGTGCTTGGCCGGAGTATTTCCGGGCAGAGAGGACTGTTGCGGGTGGTCTCCTGCACGCTGTACGGCGGACTGCCGGATGGCTGCGGCGTACTCTGCGCAATTGAGGCAAGACTGCTGCGGAGAGGGCGGGGCGGAGAAGGACGCGTGCGCTCGCCAGCCATGCCGTGTCCGGCGCCGGTCGTGTGTTGAGGTTGCATGGCGCGGGGACGTGCCGGCCGGGTGCCGGCGGCGCTCGGCTCCCTGACAGGACGGAAGGTCTTTCGGCCGGCCGCTGTAGCCGGCACTGGTGCCGAAGGAGAAGACTGGGGGCAGGGGAGAGCTCCCTCTTTACGCGAAGAGAAGCGGCAGGAACTCGGGCGCAGGGAGCCGGCGCATGGTGCCGGCATGGCGGATTTGCCCTGGATCGGCAGGAAAGTGCGCGCTGACAACCGGTGCCAGACAAAGAGGGGCGGAGCGCGGCCCGGCCTGTCAGACGGTTTGGAGCAGGGAGCAGGCTCATGTGCTAAGGACCGCGCAGTCTGGCCTGGGACAGGCTTTCCTGACTCGGACGGGCCGTTCTGTTCCGCGGTCCGGCAGGCGGCGCTTCGGGGCGGGACGGACAGGTCTTCCGGCCTGCCGTCCCAGGCAGTGTGCTGATGAATGACGGGAAGAATGGAAGAGAAGGGTGTTGTTTGAGGATGATGAGTTCTTTGGGGATGGTGATGAGAGTGGAAGCATGGCTGAACATGAGAGACTCCTTGAAGATTGAAAATGCTGTGTCGAGGGGAGACGGAAGGAGGAAAAGGGAGGCGTGAAAGCGGAGGCGGAGGACTATCTGATGTTTTTGGCATTTTTGAGGACGGTGGCGGCGATGGCGGAGACGATGGAAATGATGCGCAGGGCGGCAATCAGGGTCATGGTGTGCTCCTTTGGGCCGGCGCGGTCATGCTGGGTGAAGTCCTTGTCTGCGGGGTCTGCGGGCCTTGCGGCCGGGCGGATGACCCCGCATGCCCGTTCAGCAGAAAGCGTGCCGTGCCGAGTGCTGCCGGGCAGGCAGTCCGCGCTGCCGGCTGCTTTGGGGGCCGCGCTTCTGCGGGGCGGGACGGACAGGCTCCTCCAAAGCCTGCCGCCCCATGCGGTGGAAGATGAATGCGGTGAGGGGTGAGGAGGAAGGGCGGGCTATTTGATGACCTTCTCCTCGACAAGGATTTCGATGACGGCGGGGATGGCGAGAGCGATGATTTTGAGAACGGCGACCATGGCAAACTCCTTTTGAAACATGCGGATGCGGGGACGAGAATCTGAACCGGAGGAGGGGGCTCGTGTACTCCCCGGCGGGGAGAATGGCGGCGATGGCAAAGGCAGGCAGGAGGGCGCGCCCTGCGCAGTCAGTGAGCTCTTTGCGCTCCCTGATGGCGGCGGGCCTGTGGCTGCCATGTCCGGGGCAAGCCTGAAGGGAGGCGGCCCCCGAAGCTCTGCGAGGGATCGGGGCGGTTTCGCCTGCGGCCTGCAGGCGGGGCTTCTCTATGCACTTTTCAGTCTCCGGCCCGACCCGGCCGGAGAAACAGGCATTCGCTTGAAGCAGGAAGCGTGCCAGATTGTCTGTCAGAGCGCGGCCTGTACCGAAATGGCGTGGCGCGGAGCCAGGCATCCGGAGGCAGCAGCCCTCTCCGGGATGCGACCGGCTTTATGGCCGGCGGGACAGGAGGCGGGCTGGCGGCGCGTGCGGTCTGCGGGACAGGCTGCGGCCCGCCTGTCCGGAAGCGGACGAAGAGCGGCCGCATTCTCGCCAGGAGGGAGGGACATCGAAAGGGAGAATCCGGGGTATTGGCCTGTCAGGAGAAAGGCGCTGCCCCCGGCAGCGGACAAAGGTCTCCTGGCTGGCGTGTCATTTCAGGTCGTGCGGCTGACGGGGCGCTGGCGTCCGACAGCACCCTCTCCGTTGCCGCGAAGCTGTCTAGCTTGGGGGATGACCGCCCACGAGCTCTGCTGCGCCATGCCCTGCTCCCGGTCAGGCTCCTGCCCGGAACTTTTGGCGCGAGAGGGTTCATGCCGCCGGCAGGTTCCCGACTGCTCCGTCCGACCCGCGTGAACGGTCCGTGCCCCCTGAAGCGGTGTCTGCCATATGCATCGACTGCCGGCAGAGGGTGCGGACAGATTCGGGGGACATGGCACCACCCGGCATGGCGGGCATCAGGGAAAGTACGTGCCGTCCGGAGGCGTCCGCGGCTCAGCCGGAATCGTCCGCTGCCTTCTGGCGTCTGTCTCCGGACAGGGCGGGGCGTCCGAGCGGGGTGCGCCCGGAGAGATGGCCTGGGAATGAGCGGCATGGGCTCAGCTCGCGGGGCCGGTTGCTTTCCTGCCGGCCGCGGCGCCTTCGGCAGAGTGGTCATTCACGCCTGCCGGGGCCGGGGCGATGGCTCCAGCTGCTGCGGCATCCTCACTCTGACTGTGCCGTGGAAAGCGGCCATGACATCGCCAGAATTTCACCGACAGCCATGTGCCGGCCAGTGGCAGAGGATGGGGCCGCTGCGGAGAGGAACAGAAAGCGGCTCGCGCCGGAAGTGTCCGGGCGGCCTTGTGCGCGGTGGAGCCTCATACTTGGCAGAGCAGAAGCCGCAGCAGCGCCTGCATCGGTACACTGCGTTTTTGGCGTCATTCTGAGAGCTGTCGCATCAGGGAGTCTGCCGGGGCTGCCGCGGAAACCTGGCAGTGCCGGAACTCGGTGCTGATGCCCCTGAACAGTACGGGCAGAAAAAGTAGATTTGAAAAAAGTGAAGCAATTTTTATAGGTTAAACAGGGTAATTTTGGGGTGCACTGACTGGCGATCCACTGTGTGCTATGTGTGAACATGCCTGTATGCCGGCCATCATATTGGAATTATTGAGATATGGCTGAAAGCGGCAGACGGGTCAGTCCACTCGACCTTTGAAAAAGTAGATTCAGGCAAGTTTCTGTCCTGTGGAAAAGACGTCTTAACAGATTGATAT
>JAUNSE010000193.1 GCA_030539415.1 Desulfovibrionaceae bacterium | reverse complement strand
GCAACAGTCTCAAGTGTCCTGCCTGCCGGAGCCTGCTGTGGCGTGGCTGTCTGAACGGGGGCCGCCGCACGTTCGGGCGAGGGCGCGACCGGCTGGCTGGCAGGCGACGACCCGGTGCTGCCGGCAGGGCTGTCCGCGGCCGGCTGCGGCGCGGCCTCGGAAGGCGCCGGCTGCGGCTCGACCGCCGCGGGCTCGGGTTCCGGCTGCGTTGCGGGCAGACGCCTGATCATCTCGGCAAGGGAGCGCATGGGCGGAAAGTCCGGCATCGCCTCGCCAAGCGCGCTGTCCAGGGCCTGCAGCTCCTCCAGAAGATGGTCAACTGTCTGATGCGGGAAGGGCCGGTCAACAGGCGTGCTGTCGAGCATGGTCTGCAGCAGGGCCTCGGTGCAGTCGCGCCACCATGTGAAGGCATTGACGCGTCTGCGCAGACGCTTGAGCACAGGAAAGCCTGTCTCCCAGTAGCGCGTGGTCAGCTCGCGCAGGAGCAGGCATCCGTCGGCCATGCCTTCAAGGCCGTGCAGACGGGACAGGGCGTTGGCCGTGTAGCAGGCAGCCTGAAAGTCCTTGGACTTGTCGCGCAGCACGGTCAGGCCCATGTCAAGGACGACCTGCCAGTTGCACTCGGTGGTGTGCCCCAGGGCAGTGAGCTTTTCTATCTCTTCCAGCAGAGCCGCGTATTCGGGCTCATAGCGCGCCTCGATGCCCGAGGGGGAGTCACCCGGAATGGGGGCCGCCACCAGGCTGGCAATATCCTTGCTGCTCAAATCCATACTGCTCCGATCCAGTCTTGCTGGGTGTCTTGATGTTCTGTCTGCCCGGCCATGGCAGCCGGGAGAGGGACTGGCCTGAAGGCAGAGCTCAGTCCGCCTTCATTTCCTTGCGGGACAGCGCCTCGATTTCGCGTTCGAGAGCGGCGCTGATGTCCGCATCGGAACGGTTCTGCCTGGCGCAGATGGCCAGTTCCTCTCTGGACTCCAGCGCGAGAGTCCAGGTTTCGAAAGGAGGGTTCTTGTAGAACGAGACGGTCACATTGGGATAGTCCTTGCGGTACTTCTTGTCGACCCGCAGGGAGCCGCCTATGGAACTGCCCGACGGCATGCGCGCCAGATCGTTGCCCCGTATCCCGAAGCGGTCACGCGCCAGGGCGAGAATGGTCTCGCCGTCCTCTCCGTAGACATAGACGCCGACAGTCCTCCCCGTGGACGGACAGGACGCCACATAGGCGTTGCTGAAAAGCGTGTTGCGCCGCGACGAAGTGAAGGACATGACATTCATGCCGTGAAGGATTTCGGTCTTGGTGTGCACATAGCGGGCCTTCTTGAGCGTCTGCCTGAAGACGGCCGGTTTGCTTTCCAGTGTCAGTCCGAACAGGCTGTATTCCAGCGGCTTTGGCTTCTTGCCGAGTCCTTCGGCCGGCACGCTGGCCGTCGAAAGACACAGAACAAGGGGAAGAAGCAGGAAGACAGTCAGCGCGGTCCGCAGAAAGGGTCGCGCGCGGCTCACCGCAGCACCGTCACAAAGCCCTGGCTGGGAACGACGCAGGTGGACATGCCGTTCGGCGTCATGCCCATGGCATTGCAGCCGCCTGTGCTGGTCAGGCGCATGCACGGAGTGCCGCCGACAATGAGCCCCACGCTGCCGAGAATCCAGCAGTTAGGTCCCTTGATGAGATGCGACACAACGCCCGTGCCGGCACCGACCTCGTCACCGGACGAGAGGGCCAGCGAGGCCGACTGATTGACCGTGGGCGTGCCTCCCATGAGGGTGGTCATGGCCGCTCCTGGGCACATGGAGGACATGGCGATATTGGGGTAGGGGACCGGAACGGGACCGGCCGGAGTCGGAGTCAGGCAGGTGTCGGGCATGCCGAGCGTCTGTCCGGCTCCCATGGTGAGAGCAAACATCAATAATCTCCTGCGGAGCCTGATATGAAAGACTTCCGCCTGCTGTCAGGAAATGTGCACCTGGGGCGCGTCAATGCGGGCCATGTCGCGGGCGAGCTGGGTCACGTTGCCGGCCTGGGTCAGACTGGTCTCCTGAGCCGAGACGCGGACATTGCGGGCCTGGGTTTCGTCATCCTCCTGGACCATGCGCTGGGCCGAGCCGTAACGGCCGAGAAGGCGGCCGAAAGTCTGCTCGAGGCGTTCGCCGCAGGTACGCAGAATGCGGGCCACCAGGGTCACACTGCCCATGGCGGCTTTGGCTTCGGCGGCCTGCACGCTGAGGCTGGCCGTGTTCACTCCTGCCTCGGGCGCGGAGATCTGCACGGCAGTCGCGCTGTCGAGATTCAGCGGCATGGGCGAGGTGAGGGAGGCTCCGGTGGGAAAGTCCAGCACGGCCTCTCTCTCCGACCTGGTCAGCACGGCCAGCACAAAGGCGCGGCCGTCGGGCAGGGGGGTAAAGAGCACTTCGTCTCCCTCTTCGGGGCGGAGCAGGCAGGATGCGGCTGTGCGGGCCTGCCAGTAGCTGTCTCTGGCCAGGATGAGAAAAATTCCGTTCTGCACCGAGGTGACGCGGCCGGTGTCAAGCGCAGGACTTGTCTGATGGGAGGGCAGTGTATAGGCACAGGCTGTTTTCATGTTCAGCTCCTTGCTTGCTTTGTCTTGTCTTCGGGCAGTTCGCATGGCCAGTCCTCGCTGCGGGCTCGTTCCGGATCATATTCGCGGGCGCCATGGAAGACGGCGCCATCCATGATGCTGTCCCTCTTCAGAATGCGGAACAGATTGGCGGAGGTGAAATCCGCCCTGTTGAAGAGTCCTCCGCGCAGGTCCACATGGCTCAGGTCCGCACGGAAGAAGACGGCATCGTTGGCCGTGCATTCGGAGAAGTTGGCGCACGCGCACAGGCTGTCGCTGAAATCGGCTCTGCTCATGCGCGCGCCCCTGAGAACGGCATCCGGGAACATGGCCTGGACAAATCGGCCGTTCTCCATGTTGACGCCGTCCATCTCCGCCTCGCGGAACAGGCACTGGGAAGTCCTGCAGCCGCTGAAGTCCGCTCCGGACAGCTTGCACTTGATGAAGTTCACGCCCTTGAGACGGCAGTCGCGGAAAATGGCTCCCTTCAGATTGGAAAAGCTGAACTGGACATATTCCATCTCCATGCCGGAAAAGTCGTAGCCCGGCATGGACGAGGAGATGAGCGCCGTCTTGAAAAGGCGCGCACCGCGCAGGATGATGCCGGAAAGATCGCATTCCGTGAAAAAGGCAAGGCCAAGGTCGCAGCCGTTGAAGTCGGCTCCGGCCTTTGATTTGAGAAAGGAGGATCTGAGGCAGCTGGTGCCAGCAAAGCGGGCTCTTGTGAGATCCGAATTCTGTATGGCGCAGTAGTGCAGCTTTGTCTTGCTGAAATCGGCGCCGACAAAGTCGCCGTTGCTCATCGACACCCGTTCGAAATGGGCATTGTTCAGATGCGCTCCGGCAAGTTTCATGTCGTTGAGGAATGCCCCGTCCAGCTTGATGTGGGACAGGTCAGCGCCGGTGCAGTCGCAGTCGCGGAAGGCCGTGCGCTGAATGTTGGCGCCGCGAAGATTGGCGCCGCGGAGATTGACGCGTTCGAACCAGCCGCCTGTCAGATCTGCGCCGGACAGATCGATACCGGACAGATCCAGATCCTCCAGAAACTGTTCATCGGCAATGGCGGCCAGCACATCGTCCCTGTTGCGTATGTGAAGGCTCATTGACTCATCTCCATGCGGCGCAGCGTGCCGTCGGCATCCTGCAGCAGTGTTTGCACAAGATTGGCTCCCTTGAGGCTGGTCTCGCCCAGCACGACCTTGTAGAGGTCGGCGCCGCGCAGATTGGCTTCTTCAAGATTTGCGCTGACAAGACGCGTTCGGCGCAGGGAGCCGCTGGGAAGGCTGAGACGGCGCAGGTCGGCCTGTTCCAGGTCGCTGTGCATGATTTGCGCCTCCGGTGCGCGGCATCCGGCCAGTACGGCGCGGGGCAGATTGCATCGGTCAATGCAGGCGCCGGCCAAGCTGCTTTTCCTGACAACAAGTCCGGGGAGGCTGGACTCTCTGAGGCAGAGTCTGTCCAGCCTGCAGCCATCGAGAACGACATCCTCAAGTTCGCACTGAACCAGAAAGCGCATGTTCTCGCTGCTGCAGTCCGTCATGCTGAGGGCGCCCCCCTTGCAGGTCACAAAACTGACTTCAAGCCAGTTTCCACCCTCGGCGTGCAGAGAGCTGATATTGTCCTCCGCAAAGGAGCATTTGACAAGCTCGCAGTCGCGCAGCGTCAGCATCTTCAGTTCAGATTGTCCCACGGACGTCAGTTCGAAGCGGGCCCTCTCTGCAAGGCCGCTCCACTCGACCGAGGTGAACGTGGTCAGCTTGAAGTTTGCCCCGACGAGGCTTGCATCTTCAATGACACCGTCGCTGCACTGGCAGAGCTCGGCCTGCAGGCCGTCGCACACAGTTCTGCGCCACATGCAGTCGTTGAAGGCGCACTGCATGAGACTTGCGCCCTCAAGCCTGGCTTCGGTCAGATTGACGCGTGTGGCCATGACCTTTTCCCATCTGACGCCGGAAAGATTGGCGCCGGAGAGATTCACATCCTCCAGGAAGGAGTCCGTGAGGTCCATGCCGCGCAGATCCTGGCCCGAAAGGTCAAGCTCCTTCAGGGTCAGCCCCTTGCCACCGGAGCGGAGCCGTTCCG
>JAUNSE010000192.1 GCA_030539415.1 Desulfovibrionaceae bacterium | reverse complement strand
TCAAGGAGCAGCACCGGACGCTCCTCCTCGGCAAGGGCCTCGGGATCCCACTCGGGGCCGTCGCAGCGCCCGAGGCGGCGCAGCTGGTCCACCTCGCGGCGCGAGGGATGGATGCCGCGCCCGAAGTTCTCGCTCTGCTCCTCCTCTTCGGTGTTGAGGCGGGCGAGCACCTTGTCGCCGGAGCACAGGCTCGTGCCCCAGACGCCCCTGGCCAGATGCACGGGGCGGCCATCCTCGCCGGCGGCCGGATTGCCGTCGGCGTCGCGCGCCTGGGTCAGCAGAAAGCCGTCCACGCGCACGGCGAGGCTGCCGCGGGGCTGGCGGTCCGACCCGGTATGGGACTGGCCGGCGCGGCGGTCGGCGGCGGATGCGTTACCGGCGGAGGCGTTCCGGGCCTGCCCCTGCGTCCGGTCGTCCGGCTGGCGGGCGTCGCTGCGGTTTCTGTCCGGGCGGCGGGTGTAGCTCGGCCCGGGACGGTAGTAGGGAAAGTTGTTCATGACTGTTCTGTCTCCCGGGCGCGTCGTCTTCCGTCCGTATTCTTCCATATGGAAGGGGCGCGCCCTGATGCGTCTTCGTGAAGGGAAAGATTTTCTGCGATGGAAAGGGTTTTCTAGTTGAGCTTCAGGCTCGGCAGATCCGAATAGCCGGGCAGCTTGCCGCGCAGGCGGCTGCGGTAGGTGTTGAGCACGCTTCTGACCGAGGGATTGGTGACCGAGACTCTCGCGCCGACGAGATTCGAGGCCTGGCTGTTCGCCGTGGAGCGCAGGGTGGAGGCCTGGCTGCGCACCCAGGCGGTGCTGGTGGAGGCGGTGTACTGGCAGGCCTCCCTGGCCGTGTCCGTGACCGCGTCCTGGGCCGTCTCGGCCAGGGCCTCCACGATTTCGTCCACCCCGGGTATGGAGTGGGAGCCGATGGCCACGGAGGAGATGCGGCTGATGAGGTCGGCGCAGGCCTTGGCCGCGTCCAGGGCGCCGGAGGAGAGGTTGAAGGCCCCATCGGCGCTCTTGGCCTCCATGCGGGCCTGATGCACGTCGGCCGGCGTGATTTCGGCGCTGCCGGTGGCAGCGCAGGCCGCGGCCTGTGCCTTGGAAGGCAGCAGGAGGGCTGCCGGCAGGCAGAGCGCCGCGAGAAGCAGAGCCGATGCTGCCGGTGCGCGCAGCCGGCCGACGAGAGAGTGTTTGAAAAAGGAAAAGGCCGCGGCGGGTCCGTCTGTCCGCGGATCCCGGGCCGGGCATGAAGGGGGAGAGTGTGGCGGAGTGCCGCCCATGCCGTACCCTGCCTTGCCGCTTGCGGCAGAATGCAAAAAACGAAATGTCTGTGTGACGTGCCGGACGTGCACAGTGCCCGGCAGAATGCTGCCGGTCTGCGCGGCGAATGACTCCCTTTTTGCGGACGCTCGGGCGGCACCGTGGGTGCTTCCTCTGTCATGGGCCCGCCTGTTTTCGCCGTACCGGCCGTATTGGCGAGATCTAGGACCGTCAGAGCTTTTTGTCAAGGAAAAATTTATCGACATGCCATAATTTGTTGACAGGCCCGGGCATTCTGCGCTAGATACCACCCATCTCATGCTGGTTTCCTTGCGCTCCGCCTGCCGTTGTTGTCGGGCGGAGCGCCTCGCCTGTCCGCAAAGGCCCAGACAGCCAAGAAGGATGCCGGGCCGGCGACAGGCCCCGCTCGAACCAGAGCTGACCAGAGCAGACCAGATCAGAACAAACCAGACCCAATCGGATCTGGCCGGATCGGGCCAGAGCAAATCAGCACGGGCCGGACCGAATCAGAAGATCGGCTCAGATTGAATCAGCTCGGAAGAGCCAGGGGCGGCGCGGACAACGCCGTCGGCCAGCCCGCGCAATTTCCCGCAGACACAGACGAAACGCCGCTCCCGGACCGGAAAACCCCATGCCCTGCATGCTGCCGGACTGTCCCGGGGAGACGGCAGAGGTGTTCATGCCAGACACAGACAATGAGTCCGTCCCCGCTCCCGGCGGAGCCGGGGGAGAGTTCACGTTCACGGCTGAAGCCGGCGGCACGCAGGCCGCGGCATCTTCAGACGCATCTTCCGCTGCCGATGCACAGGCCAGGGCCCGTCGGCCGGCCCCGGGTCACGATGACGCGGGCTCCGTGCCGCATCCTTCTCCGCCGGCCGCCGTGCCGGCAGACAGGGGTGCCGGCTCCGCGGACGGGAGCGGCTTTTCTTCACATGAAGGCGGCGGACGCCTGAGACGCCTGCCCGGCGCTCTGGCCCGTCTCGTCGGCCGTCTGGCCGGCCTTGCCCCGGGACGCCGCGTCCTGCAGGGCCTTGCCCGCTGCAGCCCACGCGCGCGCCTTGCCGAGAGCCGGGCGCTCTGGCGCGACAATCTCGCCAGAGAGGACGAGGCCGCGCGCTGCGGCTTTGCAGGGCTGCTGGCCCTCTGGCACATCGAGGAGGGGGATTTGCCGCGGGCGGTGCGGGGCCTGCGGCTCGAGGCCCTGGGGGGCGTGTGCCTGTTCGCCCTGGCCGTGGCGGCCATGCTCTTCTCGCCCATGCCGAAGGGCCTTGTCCTGCCGGCGCTGACCGTCCTTTCGCTGGTCTCAATCGCGGCCCTGGGCCTGCTTGTCGCCCTCGCGTCCCTCTGGCGCGCAGGCGTGCTGAAAAGGCGGCGCTTTGTCCCCTTCACGCGCTGGCTTGCCGGTATGGGGCCAGACGGCATGAGGGCCGATCGCATGGAGACAGGCCGCATGACGGAAAGCGCGGAGGATGACGGCCGCACGCCGCCGCAGGCGTGAGCCCGGCATGCCGGGCGCAGGGCGCGCGGGAAGATGCCGCCCGGAGCGGGTTCCATCCGGCCGGGCAGAATGGAGGGGAGCTACTTTGCGGCGGGCTTGACCGGGCGCCTCGGCTGGTCCGGACGGTCCGGATTGAAGCTCGGCGTGTAGTAGGCGCGCTCCACGTGGGCGCGCACCCTGGCGGTCACGTCGTCGCAGTCGCCGCGCAGCAGGGCCTTGAGCAGGCCGAAGTGCTCCTCGTGCAGGACTTCCTTGTCGTCCGGGAAGTAGCCGTAGCGCGTCCAGGCCATGATCCAGGCCTGGTGCAGCTGCTTCTGCACGCAGTACAAAGGCTCGTGATCGATGAAGATGCCCACGCGCTCCTCGAAGCTGAGATCCAGGCCGATCATCTCGTCGTCGCTGGAGGTGTCGCGGCGCTCCTCCTCGAGCAGGGTGACCAGCTCCTCGATCTGCTTCTCCGTGTGCCTGCGGCAGAAGATGCCGAAGATCTCCTGCTCGATGATGCTGCGCAGCTCGATGAGCTTGAACATGTACTCCCTGGTCACCACCTGCGGCACCGTGAAGGAGATCAGGTTGGCCTGGCGCATGGTGCCGGGCTCGGCGATGTAGGTGCCCGAGCCTATGCGGCTCGTCACCTTGCCGGCCGCCTCCAGCAGCTTCAGGGCCTGGCGCACAAGGGTGCGGCTCACCCCCAGCCTGTCGGCCAGCTCGCGCTCGGGCGGCAGACGGTCCCCGGGCTTGTAGGACGAGTCGGAAGCGAGAGTGTCGAGGCGGCGCAGGACCTCCTGAAAGACGTCGTTGCGCTTGATGGGAGACTTGGAGAGGGCTCTGAGGGGCATGGCAGACACTCGGATAGAGGGTTGCGAGACGGGGGAGTGAAAACGGCATACCGTTATCTCATAGAACACTAGCCGCCGGGAGAAAAAATGTCAAAAGATTTTAAAAATTTGTCTCAGCATGACGCAGTGCCGCACAATGCTGCGGACAGCAGCAGGAAAACAAATTTGTAATAGGACTTTACCCGGACAGACGCCCTTTCGACGCACGACTGCCAAGAAATCCATCATCAGAAGGAAAATACTGCATGCGCAGGCGCTCAATTTTTCGCGACATGCGCAAAAGTGCAGTCGCAGGATCGGTTCAACCAATAGTTGAGAATGTGACAAAAGGCGCGGATGCGGCACAGGCACGCGAAGAAGAGCCGGGCCGATCACGAATTTTTTAAACTATCCTTGCGGCCTAGCGATTTTTGCCGGGAAGGTGACTGATCATCCAATCAGCCGGAACTATTGCCAAAATTTTCCTCTTCCGGCGGTTTCGGCCGTCGCGCGGAGAGGGATTGCGGCGGATTGGCAGAACCAGCGCGCATCCCGGTTCTGCCGCGCTCCGACCATCGGGCATGGCCGCGGCCGGCAGACCCGGCCTTCAGTCTTCATCAGTCTTCAGCCCTCGGTCTTCGGGCTGCGTCGCCTGCGGGGGGCCTGTTCCTCCGCCCCGGCCGCAGTGTCCTGTCCGGGAGCCTGTTCGACTGCCTGGCCGGCCGCCTGTTCTCCGGACCTCGCCCCGGGCAGCCCGGAAGGGGCTTCTGACGGGAGAGAGGCGGGCGCTTCGCCGGGGCTTGCGGCAGACGCGGGAGAAGACGCGCCGGGCGTGACTTCGGACGGCTTGCCGTCCTGGGCATCGGGCGCGGCCTGAGACGAGCCTTGAGACGCAGCCCTGCCTTTGCGCCGCCTTGAGCGCATGCGCTCCAGAATGGCCGCCAGACGCTCGGGATCGATCTTGCTCTTGGACGGGCGGCCGCGGCGCTTGGGCGGCTCTGCCGGCTTCTCCGGCTTCTCGGGCTGGCCCGGTTTGGGCCTGTTTTTGCTGCCCGCCGGACGGCCGCGCTTTCTGGGCGGATCGGCGGACTCCTCCTGTGCGCCCTTGCGGCCGGACTTCGCGTCCTTCG
>JAUNSE010000191.1 GCA_030539415.1 Desulfovibrionaceae bacterium | reverse complement strand
AGGGCAGCTCCTCGACCACGTAGCCGAGGTCTCTGGCCAGCTGGATGAGGGAGGCGCGGGTGATGCCGCCCAGGGTGTTGGTCAGGGCGGGAGTCTTCAGCTTGCCGTTGGAGACGATGAAGATGTTCTCGCCGGTGGCCTCGGAGACGATGCCGGAGGGGTCAAGCATGATGGCTTCGTCAAAGCCGTCGTCCACGGCCTCGATCTTGGCCAGGATGGAGTTGACGTAGTTGCCGCCGGCCTTGGCCTTGGACATCAGGGTGTTGGGATGGATGCGCGTGAAGGAGCTGGTGCGCACGCGGATGCCGCGCTCCAGAGCCTCGGCGCCGAGATAGGCGCCCCAGGGCCAGCAGGCGATGATGGTCTGCACGGGATTCTTGCCGGGGTAGACGCCCATTTCCTTGTAGCCCACGAAGGTCAGGGGACGGATGTAGGCGGCCTTCATCTTGTTGGCTTTCAGAGTGGCGATACAGGCGTCGTAGATCTGCTCCCAAGTGTAGGGGATGTTCACGCGGAGAATCTTGGCGGAATTGACCAGACGCTGGGCATGCTCCTTGAGGCGGAAGACGGAGGAGCCCTTGTCGCCGCAGTCGTAGGCGCGGATGCCTTCGAACACGGAGTCGCCGTAGTGCAGGGCATGGGTCAGCACGTGCACCTTGGCTTCGGCCCAGGGCACCATTTCACCGTCAAACCAGATAAATTCAGTAGTTTCCATACAAAATTCCTTAAAAAACTATCCCCGTGCGCTCCTGCGCGAACTTCCCTGCGGAAAGTCATGGGGCTCACCGGGAGCCTGAGAAGCGGTCCCCTGAGAAGCCGGTATTGGCTTTGAGAGGGCCCTTGTGCGCTCAATGTGCTGCCTCGCCCGGCGGCCTTCGGAGGAATGCCGCCGCTCCTTCCGTCCTGACAGACTGCCGGGGGAAAAGGGGACGAAACTTTTTCCTTTTACTTAATCTGAAAAGGTGGCGCAAGAGCGAAAAATCCGCCGAATGCCGGTGACAGGCAGAAGGGATGCCCTGCCTCCCCGTGTCCCGCGTCATTTCCGGATGGCTCGTCCGACGGTGCGCATCAGACGCGCGTAGAGGACGCAGAGCAGAACCGCGGTGACAATCCAGCTGACCGGATAGACGGCCATGAGCGTTGAATAGTCGGGCGATGCCGCAAAGACGGTGAACACCCAGATGACGCGGACGGAGCAGATGCAGACCAGTGTGGCGACGGCCGGCGGCAGGGAGCAGCCGTAGCCGCGCATGGCATCCGACACTGTCTCCATGATGACGTTGATGGGCTCGGCCAGCACCACGAAGGAGATGCGCGTGACGCCGATGGCGATGACGGCCTCGTCCATGCTGAAGCACTGCAGAAGCTGTCTTGAAAAGACATAGACAAGGGCCACCAGGGCGCAGGTGCCGGCCATGTTGAGCCACATGGCTATCCAGGTGGCCCGGCGGCAGCGGGCCAGATTCCCCGCCCCGTAGTTCTGGCTCACGAAGGTGGTGGCTGCCAGGCCGAAGGCGTTGATGAAGCAGTAGACGTTTATCTCTATTGTGAATCCGGCCACCGAGCCGGCCATTGCCGCCGGTCCCAGACTGTTGATGGCCGCCTGAATGAGCAGATTGGAGAGCGAGAAGACCATGCCCTGCACGCCGGCGGGCAGGCCTATGCGTATCATGGTGGCCAGATCCTCCCGGTTGATGTCGAGGAGTCTGCGCGGGCTCAGGCGCAGCTCGTCGCGCAGGCGCAGCTGGCAGACAAAGAGAATGGCCGCGGCCAGCACGTTGGCCAGCACCGTGGCCAGCGCCACGCCGCCCGCTTCCATGCCGAAGCACAGCACGGCGGCGAGGTTGCCGGCAAGGTTGAACACCGTGGCCGCCAGCAGGGCCGCGAGCGGCGTTCTGGTGTCCCCCTTGCTGCGGAAGACCGCTCCGAGAAAATTGTAGATTGCCATGAAAGGCAGCCCCAGCAGGAAGACGCGCAGATAGTCTTCGGCAGGGCCGCGCACGGAGGGAGGCACGTCCAGGCAGTCCAGCAGCAGATCCGCTCCTGCCTCGCCCAGCACGGTTATGCCCACGCCGAAGAGCAGGGCCAGCGCAAAGGCGGTGTGCACCGCCCGTCTGGTCCTGTCCGGACGGCGCATGCCGATATAGCGGGCCACAACGACATTGGCGCCCAGAGAGAGGCCCATGCACAGACTGACGGCCAGTCCGATGATGGGCACGTTGTTGCCCACTGCGGCCATGGCATCGCTGGAGACCAGATGGCCGAGCACGGCCACGTCCGCGGCGTTGAACATCTGCTGCAGCACGCCGGTGAAGGCCAGGGGCAGGGCGAAGACGATGATTTTGTTCCAGAGCGGACCGTGGAGCATGTCCATTCTGGCAGGTGCGGAGTTCTTCATGGGAGCGGAAAACCCTTCTTGCGCGTGAAGGAGCCCGACGGCCTGTGCCGGCTGCCGGGAAGCGGGCCGCTCAGGGCCGGGACAGGTCCCGGGACTTCGGGGCGGGGGAGAGAACGGGCCGTCGCACTTGTCCGCGCGTTTGTCAAGATGAGGAGCCGGGGCCGCGCCGGAGAGCCGCCATGTCCGGTGTCCGTGCGGACGGCGGACAGGTCAATCTTGCACGCTTCAACTCATGAGGTTAGTCTGCGGGCGAGGCAGTTCTGGCACTGCCGAAAGTGGGGGTAGCATGGATTTGAAGACAGACGATCATGATGTGGTCCTCGGCATTGACGCGGGCGGCACGCACACGGATGCCGTCATCTGCGCGGACGGCCGCCTTGCCGGGCGCGCCAAGGTCAGAACGGAGCAGGACGACCTGCCCGGCTGCATAGGGCGTGTGCTTGACGAGCTGCGGAAGGATGCGGGCGGCGCATGGTTCGACCGCGTTCGCAGAGTGACGCTCGGCACGACGCTGCTTGTCAACGCGGCCGTGCAGAACAGGCTTGATCCCGTGGGGCTCGCCCTGTCGGCCGGCCCCGGCCTTGCCCCGGCGCGCTTTGCCATGGGCGGGAGTGTCTGCGTTACCCCGGGTGGCCTGGACCACCGCGGCGTGGAAGTGACCCCCCTGGACCTCGCGCTGCTCGGAAAGGCCGCGGCTCTGTGGCGCGAGCAGGGCGTCACGGCCTTTGCCTGCGTCGGCAAGTTCTCCCCCAGAAATCCGCTTCATGAAAAGGCCATGGGCGAGGTCCTGTCCGCCGCGAATCCGTATGCGGCCGTCACTCTCGGACATCATATCTCCGGCGAGTTGAACTTCCCGCGCCGCATCGCCTCGGCCTATTACAACAGCGCCAGCCTGCGTCTGCACAACGCCTTTCTGGACGCGGTGCAGAATGTGCTCGCCGAAAGAGGCTGCCAGGCACCAGTGTTTCTCCTCAGGGCCGATGGGGGCGCCATCCCTCTGGCCGCCTCGCGCCCGCTGCCCGTACACTCCCTGCTCTCCGGGCCTGCCGCCAGCGTCATGGGCGTGATGGCGCTGAGCCGCGAGACCGACGAGGGCTGCTCCCTGCTGCTGGACATGGGCGGCACCACCACGGACCTGGCCGTCCTTGTGGACGGCTCCCCCGTGCTGGACCAGGACGGCATGCTGCTCGGCGGCCGGCGCACGCTGGTGCGCTCGCTGGCCACGGTATCGCTGGGCGTGGGCGGGGACTCCCTGCTGACGCCGGAAAACGGGGCCGTCCGGGTGGGACCGCTGCGCGAAGGGCCGGCCATGGCTTTCGGCGGCGTGCGGGCCACGCTGCTGGACGCCCTCAATGTGCTTAACGAGGCCGGCCCGGACAGCACCGCCGGCAGTGTCGGCCAGAGCAGGCGCGGCATGGAGGAAATCGCCGCGGCGCTTGGAACGGAGCCGAAGCGGGCCGCGGAGCTGGCCTGGGCAGACGCCGCGGCAAAAATCGACGCCGCGCGCGCCGGCCTGGTGGCGGCCGTCAACGAGCGTCCCATCTACACGCTGCGCGAGCTCAGGGAGCACAGGGATGCCGTTCCGATCCGCGTGGCCATGGTCGGCGGCCCGGCCCACTGCGTGCGCGGCCGTCTGGAGAAGGCGCTCGCCCTGCCCGTGTCCGCTGTGGCGGAGTCCGATGTGGCCAATGCCGTGGGTGCCGCGCTGACCAGACCTTCGGCAAGGCTGGAGGTGTATGCCGACACCGGACGCGGGACGCTGCTGGCGCCCTCGCTCGACGTGCGCGAGGACCTGCCCCGCCAGGCGTCCCTTTCCTATGTGAAGGACCGCGCCCTTGCGCTGCTCGCCCGTCGGCTCGAAGACGAGGGCGCGGCCGGCGCCAGCCTGGAAGTGCTTTCGGCGGATCTCTTTGCCACGCTGTCGGACAGCGGACGCGGCTCCAGGGACATGCGCGTTGTCTGCCAGGCTGTGCCGGGCCTGACGGCACGGCTCGCGGATGCGGGGAAGGGGGAGTAGGCGCATGGAAGTTGTTCTGTACGAGCCGGAAATCCCTCCGAATACCGGCAACATCGCCCGTCTGTGCGCCGTGACGGGCACGGATCTTCATCTCATCGAGCCTCTCGGCTTCAAGCTGGAGGACCGATACCTGAAGCGGGCAGGACTCGACTACTGGCCGCACGTGAGGCTGCGCGTCTGGCCGGACATGCAGGCCTTCAATGCCGAAAGGCTGGCCTCGCGGCCCGGGGCGAGGCTTGTCATCACATCGTCGAAGCCCGGAGGCTCGCCGGTGCACCGCTTCGCCTTCAGGCCCGACGACAT
>JAUNSE010000190.1 GCA_030539415.1 Desulfovibrionaceae bacterium | reverse complement strand
CTGAAGGAGCTTGAAGCAGGGCGGCGGACGGCCTGTCCGACGTCCGGCGGGCAAAGTCCCGCCGGAAGCCGGACAGGATGCCTAATTCTCGTGCTGGCTGTGCAGGCGCATGCCGGTGCGCTCGATTTCCACAAGGCGGTTGAGGGCGTTCACGTATGCCTTGGCGGAAGCCACAAGGATGTCGGGATGCGCGCCGCGGCCGATGGCGGAATGCCCCTTCTCGCTGATGCGCACGGTCACCTCGCCCAGGGCGTCCGTGCCGCCGGTGATGGCATTGATGGCGTACTGCTCGAGCTGCGGCGTGCGGCCCACCATGTCGGCAATGACATTGAAGATGGCGTCGACAGGACCCACGCCGAAGCCGGCGGCGCTGCGCTCCTCGCCGTTGACATCCATGAGGACGGCAGCCGTGGGCGGCACGCCGCCGGTGTCGGAGCTCTGGCTGGACACGTGGCGCAGACGGTAGATGTCGGGCTGGCGGTAGATTTTCTCCTGCACCATGGCCATCAGGTCTTCATCGTAGATGACCTTCTTGCGGTCGGCCAGGTCCTTGACGGCCTCGAAGACCGTTTCCAGCTGCTCTTCGCTCAGCTTGAAGCCCAGGGCCTCGAACTTGACGCGCACGGCATTGCGGCCGGAATGCTTGCCGATGACAAGGTTGGTTTCCTTGCGGCCGACGGAGGCGGGCGTCATGATTTCATAGGTCTGGCGGTTCTTGATCATGCCGTCCTGATGAATGCCGGATTCGTGGGCGAAGGCATTGGCACCGATGATGGCCTTGTTGTTGGGAATCGGCTTGCCGATGATCATCGAGAGCAGCCTGCAGGAAGGATAGAGCTGCTCGGTGACGATATTGCTCTCGAGGCCGAAGAAGTCCTTGCGTACCATGGCGTTCATGGCCACTTCCTCGAGGGCGGCGTTGCCGGCGCGCTCGCCTATGCCGCACAGGGCGACTTCAATCTGGCGGGCACCGACACTGAGGGCGGCGAGGGAGTTGGCCACGGCGAGACCGAGATCGTCATGACAGTGCACGGAGAAGATGGCCTTTTCCGCGCCCTCGGTATTCCTGATGACATAGCCGATGAGTTCGGCGTATTCGGCAGGCTCCGCATAGCCCACCGTGTCCGGCAGATTGATGGTCGTGGCGCCGGCGGCAATGGCCGTCGCGCAGGCGCGGCACAGGAAGTCCTTGTCGGAGCGGGACGCGTCCTCGCAGGAGAACTCGACATTGGGAGTCAGGCTGGCAGCGAAGGACACGCAGTCATTGATCATGGCAATGACCTGCTCCGGCTCCTTGCGCAGCTTGTACTTCATGTGCAGTTCGCTGGTGGAGATGAAGGTGTGGATGCGGGGCTTGGCCGCGTCCTTGATGGCATCCCAGCAGCGCTGGATGTCCGAGTGCATGCAGCGGGCGAGACCGCAGATCTGGATGTCGGGGCCGGCCTGGCGGGCAATGGCCTGCACGGACTCGAAGTCGCCCTGGCTGGAGGCCGGGAAGCCGGCCTCAAGGACGTCAACACCGAGGATTTCCAGCTGATGCGCCATGCGCAGTTTTTCCTGGAAGTTCATGGTGCAGCCGGGAGACTGCTCGCCATCCCGGAGAGTGGTGTCGAAGATGATGAGACGATCTGAAGACATAAAAAAACTCCTCTGACCTGAAGATGCAGTTTGTGTGCAAAGGCGGCCGCGCTGCGGCTTCAGGGCAGAGAGGTTCTAGATGGGCCGCTTTCATGCGGCACGCCGCTCCCACACACTACTCGTCGGTGGACGAGGTGCGTAGTAGCTGCACGTTGGTATGCCTGGGAAGAAGGACCAGCGTGTACAGGAGCCCGGACACGATGTAGATCGCGCAGTAAAGGAAGCCGACCACCTTGGGCTGGCTGTACAGAAGGGCGAGAAGAATGAGGAACAGGACGAGGAACCGGTACGGATGCGCCCGGAAGATGTCGTATTCCTTGAAGGAAAAATAGCGGACATTGCTCACCATGAGAAGGCCGACACCAAAGGTGAGCACGGCGGACATGATGAGCGTGAGCGTGGGCAGGCTGTCCCTGAAGAGCTCCGCGAAGAAGACGAAGCACACGAGCGTGCAGGAGCCTGCCGGAATCGGCAGTCCCACAAAGTAGCGCTTGCTGCCCACATGGGCGTTGACATTGAAGCGCGCGAGGCGGAGGGCTCCGCAGGCGGCATAGACAAAGGCTATGGCGACACCGAGACGGCCGAGCTCGGCAAGCTGCCACTGAAAGAGCAGCACCGCCGGCGCAAGGCCGAAAGCCACCAGATCGGCCAGAGAGTCGAACTGCACCCCGAATTCGCTGGCAGAATGGGTGAGTCTCGCCACCTTGCCGTCAAGACCGTCCATGAGGGCGGAGACGAGGAGAGCCAGGCAGGCATCGGAGAAACGACCCTGAACCGCCCAGATGATGGACAGGAAGCCAAAGAACATGCTGGTGCAGGTGATCGTGTTGGGCACGAGATAGACCGCACGCCTGTCCTTGAGACGGTTCAGCCGGCCGCGAAGCCCCCCGCGCCTGCGGGAGTCTGCGCTGTCGACGCTGCCGTCGGTCCCCACGTCCCTGGCTCCGGTCTCGACCGGCGCCTCATCCTGGGGTGCTGGATTTTCGGCTTGAGAGGCCACAAGTTCTCCTGATGTGAAGGACGATTCCTTCAAGATGGTCGTTCTGTCAGCTGACGGCCTGCCGCCTGTCATTCGGTCAGGCTGCGGGCGACAACACTCTGTCCGGCAAGCACTTTATCACCTACCGATACAGTCGGAATATAGCCGTCCGGCAGGTAAAGGTCAACACGGCTGCCAAATCGTATCATGCCGAAGCGCTGGCCTCTGGCCAGTTCGTCGTCCACGTCCACGCGGCAGACAATGCGCCTGGCCACCAGACCGGCAATCTGCACGAACGTCCAGGTCCTGCCGTCGGCATCGGTGACCTGGTAGCCGCAGCGCTCGTTGTCCGTGGAAGCCTTGTCCAGCGACGCGTTGAAGAACTTGCCGGCATGGTACTGTATGGCGCTGATTCTGCCGGTCACGGGCATGCGGTTCACGTGCACGTTGAAGACATTCATGAAGATGCACACGCACAGGCGCTGCTCGCTGCTGATGGGATCCGTGCGCCGCTCGATTTTGACAATGCGTCCGTCTGCCGGAGAAACGGCAATGCCGGGCTCGGTGGGAACCACGCGTTCGGGATCGCGGAAGAAGTTGAGCGAGAACCAGACAAGGATCAGGCAGATGACGGTCATGACCGCGCAGCCGAGCATGGCGAACGCCAGAGTGCAGAGCGAAGTCAGAAAGATGCAGGGATAGCCTTCCGGCGTGATGGAGCAGGAGGCAGGTTTCATGGCGGCTCCTTGTGGCGGAACTCGGCCGGAGGAAAGAGCGGGATCGGTTCTCTTCCGGCCGTCCGGCAAGCGGATTCTGAAAAGACGGCCGGGAGCGGCATGCCGCTCCCGGCCCGAACAGTGTGCCGAGGGCGGCCTGCTACCAGGCCAGGGTCTTCTTGAACGCGCAGGCGAGCTCGTCCACGGATTCGTTCAGAAGAACGCTCGAACCGGAGCGCACGGTCATGCGTCCGTCATCGGTCACGGTGCCGAGACGGCGGCAGATCTGATGGCCCGCGCCAAGCACGTCAAGAATGGCGGCAATCTCGGGCTTCACGGTGATGAGTATGCGGCTGGCGGACTCGGAGTACAGAGTCTCCATGGCGGACATGGCGGAGCCGCAGACAGCAACTCTGTCAAGATCGATGTCGCAGCCGAGACGGCCGGCGAGGCTCATTTCGGCCAGCGCGACGGCCAGACCGCCATCCGAGCAGTCATGGCAGGCAGACAGGCTGCGCTGGCCCATGAGGGCGTGCACCGAGCGGTAGCGGGAAAGAGCGGTGGCCGCGTCCACAGTGGGCACGCTGCCGCCGCGCAGCCCCATCTCCTCGGCAGCCTCGCTGCCGCCGAGCTCGCGCCTTGTGGCGCCGAGCAGATAGATGACGTCGCCGGGACGCTTGAAGTCGGAGGTCTGGGTGGCGACCACATTGCTGATGACACCCATGACCGAGAACAGAACCGTCGGCGGAATGGAGATCTTGATGCCGGCGTTCATGTAGTCGTTCTTCATGCTGTCCTTGCCGGAGATGCAGGGCACGCCGTAGGCCAGCGAGAACTGCTGCAGCGCCTTGCAGGCGCGCACAAGCTGGGCCATCTTGTATCTGCCGTCCGGAGTGCGCTCGCTTTCGACGGGGTCGCACCAGCAGAAGTTGTCCACGCCGGCCATGAAGTCGGGATTGCCGCCCACGCACACCGCGTTGCGGATGGCCTCGTCCATGGCGTTGGCCATCATCCAGTACGTGTCGTAGTCGCTGTAGCGCGGGCACATGCCGTGGGAGATGACCAGGCCCATGTCGCTTTCCAGCACGGGGCGCATGACGCCGGCATCGGCCGGGCCGTCGCGCCTGATGCCGCACAAAGGCTTGATGACCGAGCCGCCCTTCACCTCATGGTCGTACTGCCTGATGACGTATTCCTTGGAGCAGATGTTCAGGCGGGAGAGCATGCGCTTGAGGAATTCGCCCTGATCGACGGCGCCGGTGTCCAGGCTGATGTCGGTGTACTCGGGACGCTTCCATTCCGCCTCGAGGGAGAGCTGCGGCACGCCGTCATGCATGAAGTCCATGTCGATGGAGCCCACGACGCGGTCGCCGTAGCGCACGGTGAAG
>JAUNSE010000189.1 GCA_030539415.1 Desulfovibrionaceae bacterium | reverse complement strand
AAATAATCAGATTTAAAAATTAGGGAAGTGGATCTCGTGTCCACACGCTCTAGGCAAAATTCCCTTGCGTTCTGCTGCGGCATTCTGGAACATGTGGCGGGTTCCCGCGTCCCGTCCGGCCGAAAAAAAGCGAAGGGATTGAAATAGAAATCAAAATTGAAAACTTATTTCATTTTTAGCCCAAAACCCCGGAATAAGCAAGTCCCCCGACGGCCTGATTTCACCAAAAGGGCATTTTTTCTGTTACCGGGAACATGTCTCTCCCTGACAACCCCCTGCGAGAGCGAAAATTTCATCCCCCAGAATTCGGACAAGAACTTCATCCGCCATGAGGGCGGCACAGACCGTCACCCTGGGAGCAAGGGGAGGCGCGTCCGCTATATCCGTGACAAAATCTCCCACCATGCTGAGCCGTTTCAGCCTGCGCACGGTGATGGGAGGTCCGCCTATGCCGGCCATGCCGGAGCAGGCCACGACAGTTTTTCCCGCCAGAAGGGCTCCTTCCACAAACATCCGCTTGTCATCGGGACCGTCCATGGCCTCCACCCAGAGGTCGGCCCGCTGAAGCAGTTCCGGCAGTGCCGTCCTGTCGATTCTGATCGCGGCCGTCGTGATGTCGAGTTCGGGCTCCAGACACAGCAGCCGCTCGCGCAGGGCTGCCACCTTGGGTCTCCCCAGGTCCCCGGGAAAATACTGCTGCCGGTTCAGATTGCCGGCTTCGACCCTGTCGAAATCCGCAACGAAGAGACGGCGCACGCCGGAGCGGACGAGCATCAGCGCCACATTGGAACCGATACCGCCCGCGCCGGCCACGCCAATCCGCGCGCTGCCCAGCAGTTCAAGCTGTCTGCCTGAAAAAAAGACGTCGAGCCCTGTGCGCAGCGCCGAACTCATGCACTGACCTCCGCCCTGTCCGCAGTCGGATCCTCCCAGTCCTTGAGCACGGCCTGGAAGCCCAGTTCAGCCAGCTCCTGCTCCATGACAGCCATGCTGCGGCTGTCCGTGATGTCAAACTGTGGAGGCGTTTCGACCAGCTTCACGCGGCCGCCCACTGCCGTGGACACGCCGGCCGAAACCCTGTTGACGCAGATCTGCACAAGATGATTGCGCATGTCCGCGCTTTCCCGGGAGGAGCAGGTGATCGAAGCTCTCGGCAGAAAGATGCGCAGGGCGGAAACATACTGCACGAAGCGCCTGTCATCCAGTTCGTGAGGAATATCGAAGCTGCCTTCATGAGAGCAGATGCGCGGAATGCTGACAGCGATGTCCACGCCGGGATAGCGGCGCTGCAGCCACCAGGCGTGCAGGCCTGTGGCAAAACCGTCATGCTCCACTCTGTCGAGACCGAGCAGGGCGCCCAGTCCGACCGAGCGCATGCCTGCCCGGCAGGCCCGCTCGGGCGCGTTCAGCCGGTAGGAGTAGTTGCTTTTGGGGCCGGCCGGATGCAGCCAGGCGTAGAGCTCGGGATTGTAGGTCTCCTGAAACATGGTCATGCTGGATACACCGGCTTCAACCAGCATGCGGTAGTCCCGCTCCTCCAGCGAGTACACCTCTATGCCTATGGAGGCGAAATGCCCCCTGATGCGCCGGACCACATCGGCAATATACTGCGGGGAGGAAAGCCTGGGAGCCTCGCCCGTCAGCAGTAGAATCTCCTCAAAGCCCTCGTCCCTGATGGCCATGGCCTCGCGAACGGCCTCCTCCACGGACAGATGGGTGCGCTTCTGCCTGTTTTTCGCATTGAATCCGCAGTAGCGGCAGTGATTCGTGCAGACATCGGAGATGTAGAGCGGCGTGAAGATATTGACGGCATAGCCGAAATGACGGGTCGTGAGCTCTCTGGCCCGTCTGGCCATGTCTTCCAGAAACGGGGCGGCGGCAGGAGAGAGCAGGGCCAGAAAATCACGCGGCGACGGATTCTCCGCACTCAGGGCGCCGCGCACATCCTGCGCGGTCATCAGCTCGACATCCCTTTCCCGCTGCGCGCGGTCAAATCCGGCCCAGTACTGTTCAAACGAGTCAGCCATGTCAGCCTCCTAGCGCAGAAAGCCGGTGAGCGGAGAAGAGGCGGCGGCGCCCTCGTCATGAGAACGGGCCGCTCCGGGGCCGGCCAGCCATGCGGCGCGCCCGGCCTCAACGGCCAGCGCGAACGCTCTGGCCATGGCCGGCGCGTCGCCCGACGAGGCGATGCCGGTATTGACCAGGCAGGCATCGGCTCCCATCTCCATGGCTTCACAGGCCTCGGAGGGACGGCCGAGACCGGCATCCACAACCACGGGAACCTTCATCTCGTCAATCAGCACGCCAATCATCTCCCGGCAGCGCAGCCCCCTGTTGGTTCCAATGGGAGCTGCCAGAGGCATGACGCAGGCGGCGCCGGCATCCGCGCAGGCACGGGCCACATACAGGTCGGCATTGATGTAGGGGAACACCACAAAGCCCTCTCCGGCCAGAATTTCAGTGGCCCTGGCCGTGGCATAGCCATCCGGCAGCAGCCTCCGGCTGTCGCTGATGACTTCTATCTTTATCCAGTTGCCGCAGCCGGCAGCCTTTGCGATGCGGGCCAGGCGCACGGCCTCCTCGGCCGTTCTGGCACCCGAGGTGTTGGGCAGAAGATGCATGCCGGAGGGGATATGCCCCATGATTCCCCTGCCGCTGCCGTCCACGCGGCGCATGGCCACCGTGATCACCTCCGACCCGCTGGCCGCGCAGACAGCCGGGATCAGGTCATCCGAACGGTATTTTCCAGTGCCGACAAACAGACGGCTTTTCAGCTGCACGCCGCCAATCTCGAAGAAGTCATTCATTGCTGTCCCTCCCGGCGCATTCCGCGCCTGCTCTTCTGACATCTGCTATCCGCATCTTCGCCTGATGCAGACCATCCTGCATGCGGTTCATCTGCTCTAGCCGCCACCCACAAAGTGAATCACCTCTATGCTGTCACCATCCAGCAGAGGAACCCGAGCGAATTCAGCGGACGGAAGAATGACAAGATTGCGTTCCACCACCACTCTGCCCGGATCGACTTGCATTTCGTGAAGAAGCGCTTCCACGGTCATTCCGGCGACAACCTGCCGCTCCTGACCGTTGACGGTCACGCAGAGACTGTTCCTCTGCTCCATCCGAACCTCCCGGCCTTTCAAAGGCCTGTTTCATCAACAAAAAAAACCGCCTTCCTGACTGGAAAGCGGTTGTGCATGCATTGGGGGTCGTATGAGAGGACCACTGCGACACCAGCTTTCCCTACGGCAGCATTATCTGCATCAGGTTGTCGGGGTCAGGGAGCGTCCCTTTCTCAGCCGCCTTGCGCGGCTCCCCCAGCTAGTTGATTTGTGTCTGTTATACCCCCGCGGCAGCGCAGGGGCAAGAGGTGTCACATCAAAATTTCCTCCGGAGAGAGGCCGGCTCCGCGGCCGGCCTCACCCGCTCAGTTTTCCGCAGCCTGCGCATCCCTGCTTCTGGGCGCCGCCGGCGTGCCCATCATGGTGTGCGAACTGGGCAGAAAACTGCGCGTGGGCGCGCCCAGCACCGAAGACATCTTGGCCGCGGCAAGCCCGATCTCGCGAATCAGATTTTCAGAAGACTCCTCCGTAATGCGCACGGTGGGAACAGAGATGCCGATGCTGGCGCACAGATTGCCGGTATAGTCGAAAATCGGGGCGGCCACGCAGCGCACTCCGTGGAAGATTTCCTCGAAGTCGAAGGCCACGCCCTCGCGACGGACACTGTTCAGCTCTTCGCAGAAGCGGTTGATGGCCTCGACGGACAGGTCCGGATTCTGCCTGCGCAGTTCGTTGAGAAAGTCGAGCAGCTTTTTCTCGTCCATAAAGGCGCAGTGCACCTTGCCGGAAGCAGAGCCGAAGATGGGGAAGGAGGAGCCGATGATGGAGTCAAGGCGCAGCGCCTGCCACGAAACCTGCTGCACGACCACAACCATTTCCATGTTGAGCGCCACGCAAAGGTTGACGGTCTCATTGACCCGCTCCATCAGCTGGCGGCAGTACGGACCGACCCTGTCCGCCAGATTGCTGTTGGAGGCGATGCGCTGCCCCAGCTTGAAGAAACTGTACGTCAGGCTGTACATGCCGCCCTTCTTTTCCTGAGAGACATAGCCAAGCTCGCACAGTGTGTACAGAATCCGCTGCAGCGTGCCCTTGGGCAGCCCCGTTGTCCTGGCAAGCTCCTTCAGTTCCCATTTTGCCTGATGCGACATAAGCTCAATCACGCCGAAAGCTTTTCCGAGGACACCTATGTTGTAATACTTCTCTGACAGAGCCATGTTTACTCCTTAAAACGACACATCAAGAACAAGCGGGGCCTGCCTGTTATTTTGCATTCTTCTCAAGCAGACGAAGTCCTTCCTTGACAATACACCAGCACAAAACGGCGGTCAAAAACATCATCAGGACGCCGCCAAAAACGAACATGCCGCGCAGGGCCGAAATGCCGCACAGCGTGATGACGGCGAGCGCCACGCCGCCCATGTTGCCGCCCCACAGAATCTTCAGAGACCTGGGCGCTTCCTCCTCGGCGGAGATGCCGCGCATGGAAATGGTTGCCAGCACCGAACTCATGGGGTCCACCAGAGTGACAAAGGAAATCAGCGTGACGGCGATGAAGAAGGCGACCAGAAAGCCGCTCATGGGGAAGCGCTGCAGTATGCCGATGACCGTGGACTCGAGGCCCTGAGTCTGAACAAAGTTCCAGACATCCACAAGTCCGGTCCACTGATA
>JAUNSE010000188.1 GCA_030539415.1 Desulfovibrionaceae bacterium | reverse complement strand
AAAATAATCAGATTTAAAAATTAGGGAAGTGGATCTCGTGTCCACACGCTCTAGCTGTCCCCGCCGGTGAGGGCGGCAATCTCCTCGCGCAGGACACGCGCGCAGGCCCGGGCGGCCATCTGCTCGAGCTCGGTCTCGTCAAGCGTCCCTGACCCGGCCTGGAGGGCGGCGAGACGCTCCTCGCAGCCGCGGAGGCGCTCGGCTATGCCGGCCAGACGTTCGGACTGCTCCTCGTCCCGGCTTTCACGGTCGCGCATGGCCTGCTCGAGGCTGCCGAGCTGCTCGGCAAGGTCCGTCAGCTGTCTGCGGCCGTCGGCCTGCTGGGCCAGGGCCGCATGCAGGGCTCTCTGCACGGCGGAGCTGACCAGGCCTTCCAGATCCGGTCCCGCCGGGAGCGAGGCGAGTCTGGCTGATGCGGCATCCACGGCTCGTTCGAGGCGCGCGATGCGCTCCTGCTCAAGCGTCTGGCCGGCCGTGCCGCTCTGTCCCTCACCGGCCGCGGAGCTGACGGCTGCATCCATTCTGGCGCAGGCGGCCTCGAAATCTGACTGCAGGCTCTGGAGTCTGGCGTTCAGCGCGCTCTGCTCGATGCGCAGCTGCTCGAGATCCCGGGCGAAAGATGCCGACATTTCCCGCACCGAACTGCCGATCATCCCGGACAGAGCCTCGTCCCGGCTGCGGACGGCATCGGCCGCGGCGCTGCCGGCCGCCGAGGCCGCCTGTTCGGCAAGAGCAAGCTCCAGCTCGCGTTTCACGGCCTCAAGACGGGCCTCTACGTCGGGAGCGGCCGGTCCGGAACCGAAGTCCCTCCCGCCGACCGCGCAGCCATCCGCAGGGGTGGGGCGGTGCGTCTCCTCGCCGCGCACTTCCAGAGCTCTGACACGTCCCCACAGCGGAGTAAGTATATTGTTGATTCGGTCTTCCACGGCCTCCATGAGGCTGTCCCCGGCCTGCATCCCGCTGCCGGCCCGAGCCGCGGCCGGACGGCCGGCATCGGCCTGCCCCTCGCGAAGGGCGGCATCACCTTCAGGAGCCGCCATGACAGCTCCGTCTTCAGGGGCGGGAGAGGCTGCGCATCCGCCGTCCGTCACGGCAATGGAGCTGTCCGCGCCTTTCTCAATCAAATCTGTCAGTTCGACGATCTCGGAGTCTTTGTCGTTGGTGGAAGTCATTGCGGTTTGCTCCTCGCAGGCATGATGACAGACGCGCACCTCGAGCCGGTGTCTTTCGATGGGGGAGACGGCGAAGGTTTTCCGTGTGGCGGCGGAAAAAAAACAGGCTTCAGCGGCAGAAGATGCGGCAGCGCAGACGCCAAACTCTAGCCAAAGAGGCTGTTCTTGTCGAGATCGGCGGTCTGCGGGGTGCGTCGCTGCCGTCCCGGCTTGTTCGTTCGGTTCCCTGCCGGCCGGGGAACGGGGCCTGACTCCCCGCTGCGGCCTCCTCCGGGTGGCGGCAGCCCGCCATTCTGTCAGGAAAAGACTGTCTTTGTCCTTGCCCGTTGTTTCCGGCTCTTGCTCCACAGCTCTTTTTTTGAGATGATCAATTTTCACGGCAAGACGGGTCCGCAGGGACCCGACGCATTCCGCACACATATTTTGAAACGGGCGCGCAGACATGTGCTTTTGCCGCGCGGCCCATTGTCCGAAGAACGGATCAAGCCATTTCTTGGAGGAAATAATGCTCAACGCCAAACAGTGTGTCCTGTACAGCGGCGGTGCTGCCGGTACCGAGCAGTTTTTCGGCGCTCTGGCCGAAGGCTGGGGTATCGAGGAAGTCAACTACAGCTTTGAGGGCCACCAGATCGAGCGCAAGAGAGGCGTGCGCGTGCTGACCAGCGAAGAGCTCGCCCTGAAGGACGTGAGCCTGGCCTATGTGTCCAAGCTCATGAACCGCGAGTACACGCAGGCTCCCCTGTTCCGCAAAATCCTGCAGAGCATCTGCTGGCAGGTGAGCAGCGGCAGCCAGGTGGTCGTCATCGGCGCCATCCAGCCCGACAACACCGTCAAGGGCGGCACCGGCTGGGGCGCTGAATTCGCCAAGATCTGCAACAAGCCCCTGCTTGTCTTCGACCAGGTCCGCAACAACTGGTTCGAATGGAAGGAATCCAGCTGGGAGGGCGTTGAAAATCCGGTCATCAGCCAGTCTCACTTCGCCGCCACCGGCACGCGCTTCCTTGAAGACAACGGCCGCGACGCCATTCAGGATCTTTTCAAGCGTTCCTTCAACCGCTAAGCGGCGTCTCGGCGCCGGCACGGTTCGAGCGTTACCGCAGGGTGCAGTCCTTTTCCCGTGCAGAGGCGGGGAGAAGGACTGCTCTCCTGCGTCCGGAGCTCGGACAGCAGGGAGAACTTGCCCGATGGCAAAAGAATTCAGTCCCGTTGAAAGCGCGGTCCTGCGCATAGTGCAGAAGGATCTGCCGGACTCCCTCACCCCCTATGCGGACATAGCCAGAGAGGCCGGCACGACGGAGGAAGCCGTGCTGGAGCTTCTTCGCTCGCTCAAGGAGGAGGGGGTGATCCGGCGCTTCGGCGCCAGCATCAAGCATCAGCGCGCGGGCTGGGCCTCCAACGCCATGGTGGCGTGGATTGTGAAGGGCCGGGATGTGGACGAGCTCGGAAAGAGCGCCGCGGCGCATGCCAACGTGTCCCACTGCTATTACCGCCCCTCTTCGGCGGAAGACTGGCCCTATGAACTCTACACCATGGTGCACGGCCGTTCGGACGAGGAAGTGGCGGCCGTGACGGGCGAGCTCAGGGAGACGCTGGGGCTGGAGGAGTTCCGCGTGCTCACCAGCATCCGCGAGCTGAAGAAGATATCACCCACATATTTCTAGCCGCAGCCGGCCTTCAGCCGCGGCTCAAGTCGAGGAGCAAGTATGGCTTCCAGATCCGAAGAATTGTTTGCGCAGGCCCGCGAGCTCATTCCCGGCGGAGTGAACAGCCCCGTGCGCGCCTGCCACAACGTGCACAGCACGCCGGCCTTCATCGCCAGGGGCAAGGGCTCGCACCTGTTTGACGTGGACGGGCGCGAGTACGTGGACTTCGTCCTGTCCTGGGGGCCCATGATTCTGGGGCACGCCCAGGAGGACGTCACCAGGGCCGTTGTTGACGCCGCCGCCCGCGGCACAAGCTACGGCGCTCCCTGCGAGGACGAGGTGACGCTCGCCCGCAAGGTCATAGAGGCTCTGCCGTCCGTGGAGATGGTGCGCATGGTGAATTCCGGCACCGAGGCCACCATGAGCGCCCTCCGTCTGGCCAGGGGCTATACCGGCCGCAGCAAGCTCGTCAAGTTCGTGGGCTGCTATCACGGCCATGCGGATCCGTTCCTGGCCGCGGCGGGCTCCGGCGTGGCCACCTTCTCCATTCCCGGCACGCCCGGCGTGCCCGATGTGGTGGTGGCCGACACGCTGCTCGCCCCCTACAACGACCTTGAGGCCGTGCGCGAACTCTTTGCCCGCGAGGGCGAGAACATCGCGGCGGTGATCGTCGAGCCCGTGGCCGCCAACATGGGGCTTGTGCCGCCCGTTCCGGGCTTCCTCGAGGGGCTGCGCGAAGTGACCGCCAGCTGCGGGGCCCTGCTGATTTTCGACGAGGTCATCACCGGCTTCCGTCTGTCCTATGCCGGCGCGCAGGGGCGCTACGGCATCACGCCCGACCTGACCACCTTCGGCAAGATCATCGGCGGCGGGCTGCCCGTGGGCGCCTTCGGCGGCCGGGCCGACATCATGCGCCACATCGCTCCCGAGGGCGAGGTCTACCAGGCCGGCACCCTGTCCGGCAATCCGCTGGCCATGGCCGCGGGCCTTGCCACCCTGAAGCTGCTCGAGGTCTGCGACTATGACGCTCTCGAAGCGAGGACGGCCGCCTTTGCCCATGAGCTGGAGTCGGTGCTGAGGGAGAAGGGCGTGCCCATTCAGGTGCACACCATCGCCTCGATGTTCACCCCCTATTTCAGCTCGAAGCCCATCACCTGCTTTGCCGACGTGCAGGGCTGCGACCAGGCGCTCTTCGAGACATTCTACAGGCAGATGCGCGAGCAGGGCATCTATCTCGCGCCTTCGGCCTTCGAGACGGGCATGGTCAGCTTCGCCCATACGGACGAGGATTTTGCCAGAGCGCTGGAAGCTGCGAAGAAGGTTGTTTTCTAGACTGCAGCGGCAGGACGCCGTGTGCGCTTGAATGACAGGCGACCGGGTGCGGAAGGAGTTCCGCGACCGGCCGCCTTTTTTACTGCGCTTTGTCCGGAGTCTGAACTCCGGCGACTTTTTTCTTGTAGGCGCTGCCCCACTGCTCCATCTGCGCGATGATGGGGCGCATGGAATCGCCGAGCTCGCTGAGAGAGTATTCCACGCGCGGCGGCACCTCGGGGTAGGCGGTGCGCACCAGCAGACCGTCCGCTTCCATCGAGCGCAGATTGTCGCTGAGCACCTTCTGGCTGATGCCGTCCAGGCTCCGCAGAAGTTCGCCGAAGCGTCGGGGGCCGGCCAGTATGTCACGGAGGATGAGCAGCTTCCACTTGCTGCCGATCAGGCTCACCGTAGTCGCCACAGGGCAGGCGGGAAGATCCTTGCTGACTATCATATGTGCTGCTCCTGCGTCATGGGGACGCCACTGGAAGTTTGCGTGAGGCATAAAAGCTTGCACGCCCGAAGCCGCCTGTCAACCGTGCCGGAAACGAGGAAAATTTTTTTCAGAATGCAGGGTGGCGAATAGACGCAATTCCTACCGAAAGGTGACCAGGTGATAAAAAAGT
>JAUNSE010000187.1 GCA_030539415.1 Desulfovibrionaceae bacterium | reverse complement strand
ATCAGAACACCCAGTACTCCAATACCGGCAGCGCATGGGACAACCTGCGCGGCGGCCAGGCCGGCGGCATGCCCGGCGCTGGCAGCGTCTCCATGAGCCGCGACATCCCCGCCGGCTTTGACGAGGAGGGCTTCATCAAGGGCGCCAAGATGGCCTACACCCGCATGCAGGCCTCCTGGGACAAGCGCGATCTCGAGGACATCTCCCACTTCGCCTACGACGACATCATGCGCGAGCTGTCCCGCCAGATGGCCGAGGATCCCAATCCGGGCCGCACCGAGATTGTCATGCTGAACGCCACGCTGATCAGCGTGCGCGAGTTCGGCAGTCTGGATCTCGCCCAGGTGTACTTCGACGCCCTGCTGATCGAGGATCCGCGCCAGACCCAGCCCACCAACGCCAGGGAGCTGTGGACCTTCGCCCGCGAGCACGGCAGCGGCAACTGGAAGCTCTACGGCCTGCAGCAGATTGAAGGCAACTAGCCTTTGACAGCACTTTTTCCCGGGCCGGAGCCGCATGCAGGCTCCGGTCCTTTTTTCCGCAGTATTTTTCCGCCGGTCCCGGACCGCGGACAGTCTTGGTGAGCAGCATATGGAAGAAACCGCTATTGAAAAGGGCGATCAGGTATACAAGCTTTTTCAGATGAAGATAGAGGAGGCCTCGCAGGGCTACAGCCGCGTGACCATGCCGGTCACGGACATCACCACCAACGGCATGGGCTTCGTGCACGGCGGCGTCCTCTACTCCCTGGCCGACATCGCCTTCGGCGCGGCCTCCAACTTCGGCGAAAAGACCGGCACCGTGACCCTCTCGAGCCATATCAGCTATCTCTCGCCAGGCAGGAAGGGCCCCATCGTGGCCGAGGCAAAGGCTCTGCGCACCGGCCGGCACGTGGTCCTCTACAATATCGACATTCATGACGCCGACGGCCGCCATCTGGCCCACGCGACCTTCGAGGGCTTCCGCACCGACTTCGCCTTCACCAACGTGAAGGCCTAGCCCGCGGGCGGCTTTCGCCAATTTCCCGCTTGCCTTTTGTCCCGCTCCTCCGTACAAGGAGCCGAACGGGCCGCAAGGCGGCATCCGTCCGGGGAGGCGTTTCGTCACCGGTGTGGCGCCCAGTCTTCAAAACTGGCGGCAGGTCGAGAGGTCTGCGGTAGGTTCGACCCCTATGCGTCTCCGCCACCCATGAAAGCAGTTTCGGGCCGCTCCGCACAGCGCGGGGCGGCCCGGATTTTTTCCGCAGCGGAGGCTGCAGCGCCCGCCGTCCGCCGGGCATGAGAAAACCCCGGCTGCCGCTCGGGCGTCCGGGGTTTCAGGTCCTGCGCGGCTCCCCCCGTCAGAAGAGGAAGAGGGTCGCGAGGCCCAGAAAGATGAAGAAGCCCGCGCCGTCGGTGATGGTGGTCAGGAAAATGGACGAGGCCTGGGCCGGATCGCGGCCGAGGGCCCTGAAGACCAGCGGTATCGAGCCGCCGGCGATGGCGCCGAGCACCATGTCGCACCACAGGGCGCCGGCCATGACCAGCCCCACGGTCATGATGCCGGTGAAGAGCCACGCGCCGGCGAAGGCCAGCAGGCCCATGGCCATGCCGGTCATCAGGCCGATCTTGCCCTCGCGCAGCACGGCCATCCAGGCCTTGCGCACATCGAAGCGGTCCGTGGCCAGCTGGCGGATCATCACGGCCAGAGCCTGCTGGCCGGAGTTGCCGCCCTGGTTGGCGACCATGGGCATGAGCACGGCCAGCACCGCCATCTGGGCGATGGTCGCGTCGAAGCGGTAGACCACGGCCGCGGACAGGGCCGAGTTGAACATGTTCACGCACAGCCAGGGCAGACGCTTGCCCACGCTCTCGAGCCAGGGCGTGTCGATCGTCTCCTCGGGGTCTGCGCCGACCATGCCGAGCATGTCCGAGCTGGCCTCCTCGTGCATGATGTCCATGATGTCGTCGTAGGTCACCACGCCCATGAGGTGGTTCTCGTAGTCCACAACGGGCATGGCCATGAAATTGTAGTGGCTGAGCTCGCTCGCCACCTCCCTCTTGTCCGCGTCGTAGAGCACGCTGATGACGCTCTGGCCGGCGACGGCGTCGGCAAGGATGGTGCCAGGCCTGGCCAGCATGAGGTCGCGCAGGGACAGGACACCGACGAGCTTGTCCTCCTCGTCCACCACGTAGCCGTAGTAGGGGTTTTCCTTGTCCTCCTCCATCTCGTGGCGGATGTGGGCGATGGCCTGGTCCACGGTCCAGGAATCCTCGAGCAGGATGATTTCGATGTTCATGACGCCGGCTGCCGAATCCGGATTGAAATTCAGCAGATTGCGCAGTTCCTCGGAATCTTCCTTGGTCAGGCGGCCGAGCAGTTCGTCGCGGTGATCCTCGTCAAGTTCGTCGAGCACGTCGGCGGCGTCGTCGGGGTCCATCTCGGCGATGATCTGGGCGGCATCGTCGGCGTCCAGATTTTCCAGCACGTCGACGGCCACGTTCTCGTCGAGCTCGGCCAGAGCCTCGGCCGCGTCCTCGCGGTTCATGCGCCGCAGGGCGCAGACCTGGGCCTGCAGGTCGAGGTTCTCGAGATGGTCGGCAAGGTCGGCGGGGTGCACGAAGGAGGCTTCGGCCGCGGCGCTCTCGCAGTCCGCGAGGCTGTCGGCATCGCCCCAGTCCTCGTGTCCGTCCTCGTCCTGGAGGGGCGCCTCCACATCCCGCGCCTGCTCCCCTTCGGAGCCGAAGGTGGGGCAGCCGCCCTCTCCGTCCGGAGCGGCGCTTTCCGCCGGAGCGGACTGAAGCGTTTCGGCGGCAGGCATTTCCCGGCCGGATTCCGTGCTGGGGGGTGTCTCGCGCAGATTCGCCGCCTCGGGAGCGATGTCCTGGTCCGCGACACGTTTTTTGTCCATAAACCCCTCCTTGCCTTGTAGAACACCGTTCCGGGTGCTATGGTGACAGGATACGGGGCGCTTTCTACCAAAAGCCCCTTTCCTGGACAAGCCCCGATTTTCCCCCTCCGGCGCGGACAAAGCCTCCGCCGCCCCGCAAAGCCGCCCTGCTGCCCGTTTTCGTCACCGGGGCGCGCGAAACTGACACACAAAGTTCACATTGCCCGAACTCTGCGCAGAGCAGAAAGATACAGAAGAAATACGGAAAAATTCGTTGAGCGCGGCCAAATTTTCCAGAGACTCTGGACAAGGCTCTTCCCATTCCGTACTTTGCACTCTTCCCCCGTTCCGGCACGCGCAAGGCATCAGGGACAGCCCGACGCGCGGGCGGCTGAACGGACCCAAGTGAGGTATGTATGCAGGATCTGAAGGAAATCGAAGCGAAAATCGCGGCCCTCAAAGAGCGCCTCGGACCCCGCGTCCGCATTGTGGGCCATCATTACCAAAGGGATGACGTCGTCCGCTTCTGCGACCATGTGGGCGACTCTCTCCAGCTCATCCAGCGCGTGGCCGGCATGGAGGCCGAGTACATCATCTTCTGCGGCGTCTCCTTCATGGGCGAGACCGCCGCGCTCATGGCCAGGGACGATCAGAAGGTGCTGGTGCCCGTGCGACAGTCCTCCAGCCGCATCGTGGGCATGCCCACCGCGGCCCAGATCAACTCCGTGCTGAGCGAGCTGCGCGCCCGCGGCCTGGACTTTCTGCCCATGGTCTATGTGAACTCCACCAACGAGCTCAAGGCCGTCTGCGGCAAAAACGGCGGCGCCATGTGCACGTCGAGCAATCTGCGCCGCATGCTGCAGTGGGCCTTCCGCCGCTCCCAGCACGTGCTCTTCCTGCCCGACCGCAACCTGGCCCGCAACACGGCCCTGCAGATGGGCATGAGCGAGGATCAGTGGCATGTCCTGGACGTGGACGGGAACGGCATGCTCAATCCCGACGCCCAGCCCCTCAACAGGCATCTGCTGATCTGGCCCGGCTGCTGCGGCATCCATGAGGCCTACACTCCGCACATGATCAACGAGATGCGCTACGCC
The DNA here is from genome assembly GCA_030539415.1 of Desulfovibrionaceae bacterium. Taxonomy (GTDB): domain Bacteria; phylum Desulfobacterota; class Desulfovibrionia; order Desulfovibrionales; family Desulfovibrionaceae; genus Desulfovibrio. Next base: position 788 of record JAUNSE010000187.1, on the reverse strand, counting down.
CACAACGGCTGCCGCATCACCGTGCACAGCGAGGCCAGCCCCGAAGTGGTGGCCCTGGCCGACGCGGCCGGCCCCACCTCCTTCCTCATTCAGGACGCCCAGGAGGCGGCCCGCTCCGGCAGGACCAGCATGCTTGTCATCGGCACGGAGCTCAACCTGGTGAACCGCCTGCGCCTGAAATACAGAAATTCGTGCACCATCATCCCGCTGCTCGACGACCCGAGCCAGCGCGACGACACGGCCATCGTCCAGCCCGCCGACCTGCTCGCCGCCCTGGAGAGCATCGAGAGCGGCACCCCCGCCGCCATCGAGCCGCCGGCCGAGGGCAAGAGCAACGCCGCCCGCTGCGTGCTGCGCATGCTGGACGCCTGCGGCGAGGCATAGCCTTTCACGGGCAGTCGCGAACTGTCCGGCTTTTTGGGCGGCGGGTCTGGTCCCGCCGCCCTTTCCTTTTCCCGCCCCCGGCCCTGCCGGCGCGGGGATTTTTTCGCTTTTCCGCCCTCTGCCAGGCCGTCTCCGCTTCCGGAGCGGTCAGCTTTTCTTTCATATTCAAAACTGATAAAAGTTTCGTTCGCCCTCAGCCGGGTCCGGGCCGGCGGCCCGCCCGCCGTTCCGCGCCCGCGTCCGTCCGCGGCCAACCATTCGACCACCTCAGCCGGGTACCCATGAAAAAATTCTTTATCGCCGTGGCCGTCATGCACGTGCTGATGTTCGGCCTCCTGCTCGGAGCCGGAGCCATCTTCAAGTCGTCCGTCGAGGACATGACCGCCGACGCCATCATGAGCATC
>JAUNSE010000186.1 GCA_030539415.1 Desulfovibrionaceae bacterium | reverse complement strand
TGGGCTGCACGTAGTCGGCGTACTCGATGATCTCCAGATTGACGCCCTTTTCCTTCAGCATGGGTTCGGCGGCACGGAGAATTTCGGCATGGGGCGTGGGGGAGGCGCCGACGCGGAGGGTTTTGGCGGCCTGGCTCGTGGCGGCCGTGCCGGCCAGAAGACCGGCGGCCACAAGAGCGGCCAGAAGCAGGGAGCGGATGCGCATATGCTTACCTCGATGAACAGGGAGAAATCCCTGGCTTAAGTTGTCGTCCGTCCGGCTCTTGGGCCGGGGGAGGGCAGACGAAGAAAAAAATGTCTCGCGGAAAAAGGGGGCCCTTCGGGCCTAGCTTCCGCGCTTGTCGGAGCGGTGCGTGGCCCAGTCGCCCAGGCTCTGGAGCAGCTGGACAATGACAATCAGCAGCACGACCGTGGCGAACATCATTTCGGTCTGGTAGCGGTTGTAGCCGTACATGATGGCCAGCTTGCCCAGGCCTCCGCCGCCCACGGCGCCGGACATGGCCGAGTAGCCCAGAATGGTCGTGGCCGCGATGGCGCTGCCGTTGATGAGCGAGGGCATGGCCTCGGGGATGTACACCTTGTAGAGAATCTGCCAGGTGCTGGCGCCCATGGACTGGGCCGCCTCGATGACGCCCCTGTCCACCTCGAGCAGGGACTGCTCGATGAGTCTCGCCACAAAGGGGGCCGCGGCGATGACCAGCGGCACCACGGTGGCGTTGTTGCCGATGGTCGTTCCCACGAGCCATCTGGTGAAGGGGATGACCGCAATCATCAGAATCAGGAAGGGGACGGATCTGGTGAGGTTCACCAGAATGTCCAGCACGCGGAAGACCACCGGCTGCGGACGCAGGCCGTTGGAGCGGGTCACCACCAGCACCAGGGCCATCATCATGCCGAAGACATAGGCGAAAAAGGTGGAGGCCAGGGTCATGTACAGCGTGTCGACCGTGCCTTCCCACAAAAGTTCCATCATGGCCTGGTTAAACACGGCTGTCCTCCTTTGCCCCTTCCCTTCTGTACTCCTCGATGTAGATGAGGTTCTCGGCGGCGTAGTCCAGAATCTTCCGTCTGGCCGCCGGATCCTCGGGGAGCTGCAGCACCATCTGGCCGAAGGCCTTGCCGCCCAGATCCCTGGTGGAGGCGTACATCACGTTGACGGGCTGGCCGCAGGCCAGCACCAGATTGGCGAGCACGGGCTCGTAGCTGGACTGCCCGTCGAAGATGAGGCGGTAGAGGCAGGGCACGGTCATCTTGTCCGGATGCAGGGCCTCCGGCACCACGAGGCGGCGGGCAATCTCGCTCTTCGGATGGAAGAAGACCTGATTGACCGGGCCGGTTTCGGCTATGACGCCCTTGCTGATGATCGCCACCTTGTGGCAGAGCTTTTCGATGACGTCCATCTCGTGGGTGATGACCACGGCCGTGATGCCCATCTCCCTGTTGATGGAGCGCAGCAGGGCCAGGATGGAGTCCGTGGTCTCCGGGTCCAGGGCGCTGGTCGCCTCGTCGCAGAGCAGGGCCTTGGGGCTCGGGGCGAGCGCCCTGGCTATGGCCACGCGCTGCTTCTGGCCGCCAGAGAGCTGGGCCGGATAGGATTTGGCGCGCGCCGCAAGGCCCACGAGCTCGAGCATTTCCATGCTGCGGGCGCGGGCCTTGTCGCGGCTCATGCCGGCAAGCTCCAGCGGGAAGCAGACATTGTCCAGGGCCGTGCGCTGCATGAGCAGGTTGAACTGCTGGAATATCATGCCCATGGAGCGGCGCACGATGTTGAGCTGGGCCTTGGAGAGGCTGCCCACATCCTGGCCCTCGAAGAAGACCTTGCCCTCTGTCGGGGGCTCGAGCATGTTGATGCAGCGCACGAGCGTGCTCTTGCCCGCGCCGCTGCGGCCGATGATGCCGTAGATCTCGCCTCTGGCTATGCTCAGATTGATGTCCCTGAGAGCGTAGACCTCGGTCTTGCCGGTATGGAATTTCTTGCCCAGGCCCCGTATCTCGATGATGGGCGGCTCCGCCTCCCGGGCCCTTTCATGAATCCGATCTGTCATACAGTCTTGCGCCGGACCCGCTGCCGGGTCCGCGCTTCCTCCTCTTGTGTCCATGCGGGGCGCCTGGTTCCCTGCGGCGGACACGCAGCCGGGGGACTGGCCCCGTGCCGGGGGAAGGGGCAGGACCGCAGCCGCAACACGGCGCATCGCGGCCCCGCAGAGTCTGAAATCAAGTGTCCCTTCCCTAGCACAAGAGAAGGCCGGGCTCAAGGCGGAAGCCTCTCTCCCGCCCGGGCCCGGCGTCTCGGACTAGAGCTGCTGCATCGCTTCGCTGACCTTTGCCTTCATGGCGCCGACAGCGCGGCGGTTGGCCACCTTCACGCTGCTGTCGCCGGGATCCGCCACGGTCAGCTCGACCTTGCACATGGAGTACAAAAGATGGACGAGCAGCACGGTGTTTTCGGTCATGCGCTGCTCCTCGGGGGTGAAGTCGTTCCAGTCCGTCTTCCCCTGCACGCTGATGACATTGTCCAGACTCTCCAGATGTCTTGTGTACACCGTGTCGACATGGCGCAGGTCCTGGTAGAAGAGCTCGCCCGTCTTCTCGATGTCCTTCAGGCGCGCGCAGGCGGCAGCGGCCTGGCGCTCGCACTCCCTGGCCTGCTTCATGGCCTCGTCGGCCTTTTCGGAGAGCTTGCTGCCGGACAGGGCGAAGATGGCGCCGCCGACCAGCAGGCCGATGCCGAGCGTCGAGGCGCCGAGCAGCGCCGTGCCGAGGGCCACGCCACCGCCGCCCGCGGCCAGGGTGCCGCCGCCCAGAAGCGCCAGGGTCGCGTTGGTGGCCGCCGCGCCGGACAGGGCGGAGATGGCCGTGCCCGTGCCGGCAGTGCCGAGGGCCATGACAGCCGCAGTGGTGGCGCCGGAGGCGGCTATGCCGCCGGCAGCGCCAAGGCCCGCTCCGCCCAGGGCGCCCAGAAGCACGGCCGCGCCGACCGAGGCCTCCTTCAGGTCTTCGAGGGAATGCGCGGGAATCGCCGCGTCGTTCCTGCTGATCTTCTTGAAGTCGGGCCTGTTGTGGATCTGCTCTATCAGGTCGGAAAAGCGCCTGAAGGATTTCATGACCGTCAGCTCGTAGCGGCCGACCTCGTCCATCATCATGCAGGTGGACTTGTGCTGCGCCTCCATGCTGCGCACGCTGTCGTCATGAATGGACCTGGCCTGCTCCATGGTCTTGTTGCTGTCGTACATCTTCTTTGCGCCGTAGCCGCCGGCGGCAAGGCCTCCGGCCGCGGCAATGGCCGCCGCCGCTCCTATGATAAACGGAATGGGCATGCTCGTTCTCCTGTGAGATTTCTGTTTTTTTCTGAGTATATGACTTGTTTTCACGCCTCCGGCAGGGGGCGTGCGCCGAACTGCCGGACGGAAGGGGTGCTATTCGAAGGTCAGCCGTTTCGAGCGGTCGCTCATGAAGCTGCCGAAACTGCCCTCGTAGGGCTTTCTGAGATTGTTTTCGGCGTAGATCCGCTCGAGGGCCCTGGCGGTTTCATCCACGCCCGCGTTCGCGTCGAGGCTCAGCGCCATGGCATGGTAGCGGCCCACCTCCCTTTTGAAGGAGGCCAGGTCTATCTTCTCGAGCTCCGCCACATAGGCCGCCAGCTGCTCGGCGTGCCGGCGGCAGGACTGCACCATGCCGTCCACCGAAGGCAGGCTGTTCAGAAAGTCCTTGATTTTTCTGATATGGCTGCTTCTGTCCAGGGCGTAGAGCAGCGTGCAGCTCAGTATGCCGGAGACCAGGGTGCCGCAGAATATCTGGGCGGTCTCTCCGACCACTGGAATGGCGCCGACGGGCGATTTGGCGACGATTTCCGAAACAAGCGTGCCGGCCACCACCGAGGCGCCCACGGCCAGAACCTTGACCGCCGCCATGATGCGGTCGCCCAGGAGCAGGCTGTCCGGATTGAAGAGCAGAATGTTGATGGCCTCGACCAGGGAGGCCCAGGTCTGGCGCAGAATGCGCACGACGCTTTTGGCCGTGGTGAAGAAGACATTGCACAGCGTCGTGGAGATGCTGGACAGGGCGCCGGCAATGACGCCTTCCCTGAATCTGCGCAGAAGCTCCCTGTACTTCGCCTTCACCCGCTCGACACCGCGCCTGACACCCGCGGCGACGGCCTCGAAGAACTCCTTCAGGGTGAAGCCCGTCCGCACCCTGGCAAACTCCTCCTTCACCGAGAACCATATCTCCGCGAAGGCCAGGCCCAGCACCTGTCTCAAGCCCATCTTCAGGGCCACCGCGCCTCCGGCAGCGGCCATGTCCTTCAGAAAGGCGGGGCTCGTGTAGTAGCCGACAAAGAGCTTGTGCTCGTAGGCCTCGCGGGCGGCCGCGTCCGTGGCCAGCATGCGCCGCTTCTGCTCCTCGGTGTACTCGTCTCCCCGCCGCAGCAGAAAGTCCTCCATGCTGTCGGCCTTCTTGCTCTTGTTGGTCCGCTCGCCGGTGATCTTCAGATTCTCCGGGCTGTTGGCCAGATCCGGCCCGGAAAGACCGGCCAGCACGCGGCCGCGGTCCTCGTGGACCTCCTTGGCCGAAATGACGTGGTCCAGGTTGGTCTTACCGTTTCTGGGAAAGGTCTCGCCCGTGTAGGCGTCCTGCAGCGTGCCCGACAGCCTGTCCTCCTTCGCCTGCCGGTTGGCGGCGATGTAGGACGGATGGCTGTGATATTCGTGGCTGTCGTACTCGCCCCTGTTTCTCCAGGCCTCGGCGTTCCACGCGTTCTTGTACTGCATCTGCGGGTCTTC
>JAUNSE010000185.1 GCA_030539415.1 Desulfovibrionaceae bacterium | reverse complement strand
ATCTTGAAATCATGACAGTAATTGAAAAGAATGCAAATTAATGAAGAACCTCAAAAATTTTTTTTATTTTTTTCTTTACTGCATAAAAATTAAATTGATTTTCAATTTTTTGCAGTAAAACTGCAGAAACTAAAGTGAAATTGAATTTTAACTTTTCGCTTTTTCAGGCTTTCGGGCGATTTCTGCATGCGGCACGGGCCCGGCATCTGTCCGGTGACAGGGGGTTCGCACCGCCTGAAAACAGCCTGCCGTCTCTTTTTGCGACCGTTCTTTTGCGAGACGCATTGGCCGGCCTCTGTCATTCATGACAAAGTGCATCCCGAAATGCATCCGACTGCAGTCCGGCTCCGGATGATTCAAAACTGCTGTACCGAACAGTACAGGAAAGAGACAGGGCGATGATGCTTTTTGCACACCGGATCACGCAAATTTAACCGTACGGTCAAATATACGATCGGCGCTCCGGACAGGCCATGGACAGGGCTTTGCGAGAGAAGCTCTCCGGCTTCCGCCTCACGGGAAAGGCTGCGCTGCTCCTTTGCGGACAGCGGTCCATCCTCCATAACAATAGAAGAACAGAGACCGCGCGGCAGGTCCGGGAGATACGCTCTCCGGTCCTGCCAGGAACCGGGGAGTGGTGTCTGCGCTGTGCCTGGTCGGACCGGCCTGCGGGGAAGGGCGGAAATCCCCGCCCCGGACACCCTGCGGCAGACAAGAGAAAAGGGCCGGAAGAATTGCTCTTCCGACCCTTTTTCGCGCGGGCATGCCCGCGCCGGGATGCCAGGCAGTCTACTTCATGGTGCTGTTGAGCCAGCGGGCCCACTCGATGCCTTCCTCTATGAGCATGTCCTGGGAGAGGACATTGGCGTCATAGATGATGAGCGCCGAGCCGGTTTCCGTGTTCAGTTCCACGCTGCTGATGCCGTTGATCCCCTCGAGGCGCGACTTGGCCTCGGCGCCGACTGTCTTGTTCGTGAGGGCGGGATGGCGGACGCGCACCCTGCCGGGGATAAAACTGCGCACGTAGCGGACAAAGGACAGCATTTCCAGCTTGCTCGGCTTGCCCATGTAGGTTCTCCTTGGACTTTGACTTGAATGAAGCCGTCCGCCTGCGCCTCTGGGGGCTCCGGGGACGGGGAAGGTAGGGGACCGGCCCCGCGGGTGACATGTGTCCGCCCGCGGGACCGGAGGGAATGCGCTAGATTTCGGCCTGCGCGTCCGCCGTTTCGGGCAGATTGCGCTTCATGGCCCGCACGGAGAGCAGCACCGTGGTCATGTTGTGCAGCAGGGCGGAGATGCCCGGCGTCAGAATCATGAAGATGCCGCCGGCAAGGAACAGGGAGTTGAAGAGCATCGTGTACAGATAGTTGCTGCTGATGCGCTGCATGGCCCTGGTTCCGAGGGTTCTGGCCGTGATCAGGCCCTCGAGGGAGGACTTGGTCAGAAGGACGTTGGCAACGCCCTGAGCCAGATCGGTCCCGTCCGTCATGGCCACGCCCACCGTCGCCGCGGACAGCGCGGGGGCGTCGTTGATGCCGTCACCTACCATAAGCACATGCCGGCCTTCGTCAAGGAGGGACTGCACCACATCGGACTTGTCGGTGGGCAGAACCTGCGCCCTGTACTCGGTGATGCCGAGGCGCGCGGCAATGGCCTTGGCCGTGCGCTCGTCGTCGCCGGTGATCATCAGGATGCGCTCCACGCCGGACTCGCGCAGCGCCTGGATGACGGCTGCGGCCTCCGGACGCGGCGGATCCTCGATGGAGACAAGGCCCGCGATGACGCCGCCCTCGCCCACATAGAGCAGGGAGCGGCCCATGGAGGTCTCGCGCTCGATGGCGTCGGCAAGCGGCGAGAGGTCGATGCCCTCGTCGTTTTCGACATAGTGGCGGGAGCCCACCACGACCTTCTTGCCGCGAAGCTCGGAGCAGACGCCGTGAGCCACGATGTACTGCACCTTGTCGTGCTCCTCGGGATGGCCGAGGTTCCTCTCCTCCGCGGCGCGGACCACGGCCCTCGCCACGGGATGCGGGAAGTGCTCCTCCAGGCAGGCCATGTCGCGCAGGACCGCGTCGGCCTCGAAGCCGGGCGCAGGCACGACGTTGGCCACCCTGGGAGTGGCGTTGGTCAGGGTGCCCGTCTTGTCGAAGACAACCGTGTCCACGTCCTTCAGGGCTTCCAGATAGCGGCCGCCCTTGATGACCACATTGTTCAGGGCGCCTTCGCGCATGGCGGCCAGCACCGTGAGGGGCGTGGTCAGCTTGAGGGCGCAGGAGTAGTCAACCAGAAGCACGGACGAGGCCCGGATGGGGTCTCTGGTCAGCAGCCACACAAGACCGGCCAGACCGAAGGTGAACGGCACGGCCATGTCGGCCATGCGCTCGAAGCGGCCCTGTATGCCGGCCTTGAGCGTCTCGGACTCCTCGATGAAGTTCACGATCTGCTTGAGGCGCGTCTCGTCGCCCACCTTCGTGACGCGCACGAAGATGGTGCCCTCCTCCATGACGGTGCCGGCGAAGACGGAATGGCCCACAGTGCGGACCACGCCGATGGGCTCGCCGGTCATGGCGGACTGGTTGACGACGCCTTCGCCTTCCACCACCACGCCGTCAACAGGGATGTTGCTGCCGGCGTTGACCACGACAACATCGTTCACCTGCAGGCTCTTCATGGGAATCTGCTGTTCGGTGCCGTCCTCGAGACGGACCCACACGGTGTCGGCGCTGATGTCGAGGCTGTCGGAGAGGGAGGCCAGGGATTTCTGCCTGGTCCAGGATTCCAGGGCGTCGCCGATGCCGAGCAGCAGGGTCAGCGTGCGGCAGGTGCGGAAGTCGCGTCTGAGCAGGCAGACCGTGATGGCCGCGGCGTCGAGGACCGACACATGGAGCTTGCCCTGCAGAAGGTCCTTGATGCCCTTCCAGAGATAGGGAACGGCGTGGATGATCGCCGACGGAATGCTGTACCACCAGGGGATGAAGGGACGGGTCACGTAGTGGGTGATGATTTCCATGGCCGCGGCCATGGGGCCCTCGGCCTTGGGATAGGAAAGATCACTGCCGTGGAAGTCCGGAAGCTTTCTCGCGGCGCTGAACTCGTCGGCGCAGCGGGCGATTTCCTTCAGGGCCCCGAGCCTTGAGTCATCATCCTGGTAGTAGAAGAGCACGCTGCCGATGAACGGATTCACCGAGACGCCGACGACGCCGTCAATGGAGGCGACGGCATCGGCCAGCGCTTCCGCCTCCTCCAGGGCCAGTCTGGCACCCGAGCGGCAGCGCATGCGGCCGGTGCAGGTGACGGTCCCGTCGGAGAACGTTCCGCGCAGTTCATGGACGATAACAAAATTCACGTGCAGACCCCTTGGGCTAGCCCTTGGCGGCCCTGCGCTGGGCCTGATCGGCTCTGGCCTCGGCGGCGATGTCCTGCACGTCTTCCTTCACCTTCTCCACGGCGGAGGCCACGGCGTCCTTCACGTCCATGCCGCGGCTGATGATGCCGGCGGCGACGGGCTTCAGGGTCAGGCAGCCGCGGTTGCAGAGGCCGGAGACGGCGAGGCCGGTGACAAGGCCGCCGGCGAAGATGAGGGCGTACTTCAGATAGACATTGTTCAGATTCATGTTTTTTCTCCTGATGCCGCATAAAAAAACAGAGCCTTCGTGCATGCGCTGCATGCAGGGCCGGCGCAACGGCGCCCCGGTCCGCGAAGGCCTCTGCTTGTTGTGGATTTGCCGTCTAGAGAACGACGGAAATGTAGTCCGCTTCCTTGTTGCGCAGCATGATGGTCACGCCGGACAGACGCAGGGCGACCGGATCCTGCAGGGGGGCGCGGCCGACAACCTTCACGGTGGAGCCGGGGGTGAGGCCCATGTCCCTGATGCGGCGGTTCAGCTCGCCGGGAGCGTCGACAGAGGTGATTTTCGCGGTATCGCCAACGCGCAGAGAGCGCAGAGAGACTGCTTCAGCCATTTCAATTCTCCTTGTACAGATTGTGACTAAATAAGGGGAGCCCTGTATATCATTTCTGCGCAAAATACGGATTCAAGAGATATTTTTCGCGGAAAGGATTGTCGGATTCAAAACATTGAATACGCAGTAGCTCGCATATCAATGTGAAATTGAATTTTAAGTTTGCGGATTGTCAATAATTACAGGATGTGATAAATTACAATCAACCAATTTCAGAAAGCCGTGAACGGGCAGTTGCAGAGTTTTTGAACTCTGTTTTCAGAAAAACCGGCTGGTGCCGGACTTTCTGCCGCAGCGGTTTTCCATCCCGTCCGTCCCCCTGAGGGGGGCGGGCTGCAAAACCATATGGAGAGACCATCATGATCTGTCAGGCACTCGCCATCGCCGCCGCCGGTTCCATCGTCAGGAAGCCCTTCGGCATGAAGCCGCAGAACGCCCTGCTGCTCGGCCTGTTCGGAGCCACCATAGTGACCAGCATCTGCTCCAGGTCCACCGCCTGCCATGTCGCCGCCGGCCTCATGCTCACCGGCGCCGTGGGCTACCACGTCTGGAAGCGCCGCAAGGCTCTGTAGACGCAACAACATGCATGAAGGCCGCAGGGCCTTCATGCATGGGCGGATAACCGGGGGGAGGCGGGGCGCGTACACGCGGCGGGCAGGCTAGCGCTTGTCATGGCAGTGGCAGACGGAAGAGGACTTCTTGCCGCCGCCGGAGCCGCAGCAGGAGCAGGATTTGCTCTTGACGCTCTTGCGGTAGTGCACGAAGAGTCCGATCGCGCAGGCCGCGAAGATGGCCACAATAATCAGCTGTTCGCCCATGGTTGACCTCCTGTGAACGAT
>JAUNSE010000184.1 GCA_030539415.1 Desulfovibrionaceae bacterium | reverse complement strand
CAGGGGGCCGCCGGAGTTGCCGGGGTTGATGGAGGCATCCGTCTGCAGGAAGTTGTCAAAGGCGCCCGCGTTGATGCGGCGGCCCTTGGCGGACAGGATGCCGGCAGTCACCGAGTGGTCCAGGCCGAAGGGATTGCCTATGGCCAGAACCCATTCGCCCACCTTCAGCTTGTCGGAGTCGCCGAACTTGAAGTACGGCAGGTCTTCCTTGACATCGATCTTGAGGAGGGCGAGGTCGGTCTCCTCGTCGGAGCCGACCAGCGTCGCCGTCACGGAAGCGCCCTTGCCGGTCTTCTCATCCAGGGTGACGCGTATAACATCTGCACCATCCACCACATGGTAGTTGGTCACAATGTATCCATCCTTGGAAATGATGAAGCCGGAGCCCAGGGACTTCTGCTTGGGCGCGGGACGGTTGCCCTTGCCCTGCTGGCCGCGGTTGAAGGGCTCGAAGAAGCGCTCGAAACCGGGGGGCAGGTTGCGGAACATCTCGCCGAAGAATTCCTCGGAACCATTTGATTTCGCGGTCTTTTCGGTGTTGATGTTGACCACCGCCGGCCCAGAGTCCTGAGCCAGTTCGGTGAAATCCGGAAGGGCGGCCCCGGCGTTTCCGGGATTGACAGTCAGCGAGGCTGCCAGCAGGAGAGCGCCGAGGAAAGAGAGGGGTTTGCGCATACAGAACACTCCTTATTGTTTGTTCTGCATAGCCTTCTGCAAAGCCTGTGCCATAAGGTTCAGTCCGCCGTCGGCAGCGGCTTCGGTCTTCTGATGCTGGCGCCAGGACTGGTCCTCGCCCTTCTTGCCGCCCTTGCGCTCGCCGCCCTCGCGCTTCTCGCGGGGCTGCTGCTCCTGCTGGGCGCCCTCGGGAACGAGGGTGATGCGGCGGGCGACGGCGTCAACGCGCTGCACTTCCAGGGTGACCGGAGAGTCCTTCTCCAGCTTCTGGAACTGGGCGGCCGTCTTGGTGGCGCGCATGATGGCTTCGGGGAGCAGGCCGGTGATGCCGGGGGCGAGGCAGACGAACAGGCCGAACTTGGACTGGCTCTCGACGGTGCCCTCGACAATGCTGCCCACGGGGAACTTGGTCTCCACGTCGGCCCACGGATCTTCCTGGGCGTCGCGCAGGCTCAGGGACACGCGGCGGTTCTCGGCGTTGATTTCCTTGATCTTGACGGCCACGACGTCACCGGGCTTGAGGATTTCCTCGGGACGGTTGACGCGCTTGGTCCAGCTCATCTCGGACAGGTGCACCAGGCCCTCGATGCCGGGGCAGACTTCGACGAAGGCGCCGAAGGGAGCCAGACGCATGACCTTGCCCTCGACGATGGAGCCGGGAGCGGGCAGGTTGTGCTCGACGTCGTCCCACGGATTGCCGAGGGCGGCCTTGATGGACAGGGAGATGCGGGTGTGCTCGTTGCCGTCGCGGCCCTTCTCCTTGCTGATCTTGAGGATCTTGGCCTGCACGGTGTCGTCGACCTTGACCACCTCGTCGGCCTTCATGATGCGGGACCAGGAGAGCTCGGACAGATGGACCATGCCCTCGACGCCGGGCACCAGCTCGACGAAGGCGCCGAAGGGAGCCAGACGGGTCACGCGGCCCTCGATGACGTCGCCTTCGCGGACGTCCTCGAGCAGGCGGGCCAGGTTGGCCTCGCGCTGGCGGTCGGCCAGGGCGCGGTGGGAGACCACGATGTTGCGGCCGCGGCTCTCGACGCGGGTGATGATGAACTGCAGGGTGGTGCCGATCAGGGCCTCGGCGGAGCCGGCGGCCATCTGGCTGCCGGGGCAGAAGGCGGTCTTGCCGAGAACCTCGACATGGTAGCCGCCCTTGCAGGTTTCGATCACGCGGCCGTCAACGGGCACGCCGGAGTCCTTGGCCTGCTCGATGGCGGCCATGCCGGTGCCGCCCATGGAGCGGGAGAGCACGATTTCCTGGGAATTGGCACGGGTGATGTAGGCCTCGATGGGGTCGCCGGCGGCGATGTCCATGTTGCCCTCGCTGTCCAGGAAGTCCTTGCGGTCCATGATGCCGTCAATCTTGGCGCCGATGTTCACGAAGACCGTGTCGTCGGTCACTTCGATGACGGTGCCCTGCACCTTCTGGCCAACCTGCACGCGAACCTGCTGGGCGGCTTCCTGCTGGGCCATCAGATCGGCGAAGCTGACTTCTTCCTGAGCGGCTTCCTGAGCGGGAGCTTCGGCAGGGGTTTCCGTGACTTCCTGAGAAGTGGTGATTTCATCACTCATGATATGTATCTCCTAAAAGGGAATTGTCTGTGGGATTGTTCGTCGGGTGTTCCTGTCCCGAAACCCGGCGCCCGGACTTAAAAGGTTCCAAATCACGCGCGCCCGCAGCGGACGCGCTCTGCCCGCGGACAGGCGGAGCCTGACAGGACGGCTCCGCGGTTCCGCAAAACCCTTCCCCAGGATTTCGGGGAAAGTCGCGCAGGGGCCCCGCCTGGGGGGCTGGCCTGCCTGGTAGTGTCAGCTGGTGTGGAAGGAGCTGATCCCTTCAAAAATCTCCATAACGGCCCTTGCCCCTTCGATGAAGAAGGAACGGAATACCGACGAAAAGCACACAGCCAACCTACTGTGCAGCGGCGACCGGAAAGGCATGGGGTGTGAGTTGGGTGGATAAAAAAGCGACACACTGCCGCCAGCTGTCCCGGAATTGGACAGACATGGTGACAGGCGCCGAAGACCGGGAGCCGTCCGCCATCCGATGAGTTGCTGTCGGAGACGGGCAGGCAGGATAACAAGGACGAACAAGAAAGTGCGAGAAGACTCAGGACTTCCTCAATCGCGCCGATCCTGATATCATATATTGGAGTGCCAGTCCAGACGAAAGACGCGTAACATCGAAAAAAGATAAAGGAGACTGCCAAGTTTCCGCTTTTGCGCACATGGGAAAGACGGATTGCCCCGCACGACAGTGCGTTCTGTCACGCGGCCTCCGCGCAAAGCGACGGCCGGACGGCCTCTTGCGTGAAAAAGGCGAAAAACGGATTTTTTTCGCTTCTGCCCCGGAAAAGACTTGCCAAAGTCACGGGACCTGCGTATAAGCCATCTTCGTTGCACGGCGACACGCCGCGCGGCCCGAATGGCAAGGTAGCTCAGTTGGTCAGAGCATGCGGTTCATACCCGCAGTGTCGAGAGTTCAAATCTCCCCCTTGCTACCAGAAAGCAAATCCGCATGGGATTTTTCATACGGCCTCGAAAGCATGCGCTTTCGGGGCCTTTTCCATCTCTGTCTTCCTTCCGCTGTCCTGACCGCGCTCCGAACCAGGCGAATCCCGGTGCGGGTTCCCCTTCCCTCCTTCCCCTTGCTGCCGCCACCGCCCTTCCCCGTGCCGGGCATCTTCCCGAGGCCGGCAGCCGGTGCCTGGTCCTGCGGCGTCAGATCCTGGCGGCGCCGGCTCCCGGACCTGATGGCGGAAGCTCCGGAACCGCGGGGGACAGCTTCGGAGTCCGGCTCCGCGAGACAGCCGGGCTGCGTCCTCCTTGAAGACGCCGGGCGATGCCCCGCCAGACGGCCGGGGTGGCGGCATGGAAAGGAAAAGGAAAGTTTTGTGCACAAAACGCTTGCCAAAGGCCGGGGACATGCGTATAAGAACTCCTCGTTGCACGGCGGAATGCCGCGCGGCCCGAATGGCAAGGTAGCTCAGTTGGTCAGAGCATGCGGTTCATACCCGCAGTGTCGAGAGTTCAAATCTCCCCCTTGCTACCAGCAAGCAAATCCTCAAGGGATTTAACATAAAGCCTCGAAAGCTCGCGCTTTCGGGGCTTTTTCGGTTTTCTGTCCGGTATTGCGTCCCGCCCGGCCCTTCGGATGATTCGTCTCATCAGGGAGCGTCCTTTCGTCTCTTTCTTTCCATTTGCGTTTCATGTATGATGGACAGAACAGACAGAACATCGAACGGCCCGCCCCCCCCCTTGCGCGGGACTTGCGCGGGATGAAAAGCGCGCGCCGGGCGGCACGGCTGCTGCGGGCCGGGGAGGAAAACCATGACCAGGACAATGTCCATGACCGGCAGGAGACAGGACTGCATCCTCGAATGCCTCGCCGAGAACGGGCCAGCCTCGAGGGAGCTCATCGCGCAGTGGCTCGCCGGGCACGGCTGCCACTGCTCCAAGGCGACCATCGTGCGCGATCTGCAGGCGCTGGCCGCCGCCGGCCTTGTCGAGAGCGCGGGCCAGGGCCGGGCCGTCCGCTACGCGCAGGCCGGAGCGGCCGGCACGCCGGGAAAGGACTTTCCGGTGGACACGGACGCGTACTTCGCCGAGGGACCGGACAGCCGGGAGCTTGCAAGCGAGACTTTCAACTTCGACCTGCTCTGCCAGGACCCGCGGCTGCTCACCGACGAGGAGCGGGCCGAGGCGGATCGCTGCAACGAGCGCTACAGGAAGAGCCGGGCGGAGATGTCCGAGTGCCTGCTGCAGAAGGAGTATCAGCGGCTCGTCATAGAGCTGGCCTGGAAGTCCTCGAAGATCGAGGGCTGCACCTACAATCTGCCCGAGGTGGAGCACCTGCTGCGCGAGCATGTCCCCTCCCCGGCCAGAACGCGCCGGGAAACGCGCATTGTCCTCAATCACCAGAAGGCGATGGACTACATCCTGGAGCAGCCCTCCCACTACCGCACGCTGAACCACACCAAGGTCGAGGAGATACACTCCCTGCTCGTGAGCGGCCTCAATGTGCCCAAAGGCGTGCGGCACCGCACTGTCTGCATCGGCGGAACCCGCTACCGTCCCCTGGACAACTTCTTCCAGCTGGAAGAGGCGCTCAGGGGCATCACCGACATGA
>JAUNSE010000183.1 GCA_030539415.1 Desulfovibrionaceae bacterium | reverse complement strand
TGCCTGCAGAAGACGAGAAAGCCGGTATGCGCGATCATTCTGTCGTTCGGACGGAGACGGTCGGCCACGGGCTTCCAGTCCCTGAGGAGCAGTTCCTGCACTTCTATATTGTCGAAGGGCCCTCTTTCCAGCCCCTTCAAAAGCTCGCTCACCTGAACGGCCGTGGGCAGCAGAAAGCCCAGCATGGCGCCCGGACGTACAGCCTTCACGGCATTTTCCAGATAGTCCCAGGGCGTGCGCACGTCGAGGAAAAGCGCATCGGCACCGCTGACGCAGAAGCCCTCGGCCACATCTCGCACGTTGATTTCCACGTTTTCACCCAGGCCGGCCCATTCCAGGTTGCGGCGGGCCAGCTTGGCGAACTCTTCCCTGGCATCGTGGCTGACAACGCGCCCGGTGGGCCCGCAGAACCAGGAGAAGGCCAGGGTGAGGCCGCCGGAGCCGCAGCCTGCCTCGCAGATGAGACGTCCGGGACCTGCGCCGAGGCGCATGCAGATATAGGCGGTGTCCTTGGGATAGATGATCTGCGTCTGGCGCTTGATGCCCTTGAGCAGATCCTGCAGGGTTACATCCTGCACCTGCACGGGACGGCCGAGGCTGGTGGTGATCACGTCGCCGAAACTGACTTTGGCGACATCGTCATAGGCCACCTCGCCGTCGTGCGACTGCCAGCGTTCGCCGCTGACCAGGCGCTTGAGGTAGCGTTTTCCCTTGGGAGTGACAAAGAGGACGAGAGAACCGTTGGGAATCATGGATATCCTTTCTGGCGGCCGGGGGCATGTTCAGCCCCGGTTCGGCGCTTGAGGGAGTGTGGATGAGCGGGGGAGGGCGAATGGCCGGAGGGCCTGGGACGCGGTTCTAGAACATCTGCTGCAGCAGGAACTCGCTGTCCTCTCCGGTGTCTTCAGGCAGATTTTCCGCATCGGGCACCGCACCGTCCATGGCGGATCTGCCCGGTCCCGTCTGGTCGGTCTGGTAGGGCAGGCCGTCAATCATGACAATGCCCGGAGGCTGGATGAAGTCCTGGGGCATGTCCTTGTAGGCCTCGTCGGCCTTCACGCGGTAGGCCCTGAATATGGGGGCCGCGGTGCGGCCGCCCTGCTCCTGGCGGCCCAGGGAGACGTTGGAGTCGTAGCCGACATAGACGCCGGTGCACAGGTAGGGGGTGAAACCCACAAACCAGACATCGCGGGAGTCGTTGCTCGTGCCTGTCTTGCCGGCGATGTTGAGTCCCTCGATGCGGGCCCGGGTGCCGGTGCCGCTGTTCACCACGCGCTTGAGCAGCACGTCCATCTGATAGGCGTTCTGGGGCGAGATGGCCTGCCAGTGCTCTATGTCCTGACGATAGAGCACGCGGCCCCTGGCGTCAGTGATGGACGTGATGATGCGCGGACGAACGCCGAGTCCTCCGTTGGCGAAAGCCGCATACGCCTGGGTGATGTTGAGCGGGGAGACGCCGACAGAGCCGAGGCTGAGAGAGAGCACCGCCGGGAAATCGGGCTCGAGGCCGAGAATCTTGGCCCGTTCGACCACCTTTTCCACGCCGACCGCCTGGGTGATGCGCACCGAGGGGGTGTTGCGGGAAAGGGCCAGGGCCTGATGCAGCGGCAGCTCGCCGCGGAAGTTCTTCTCGAAATTGCTGGGGCGCCAGACCTCGCCTGTGCCGGGAATGACGTATTCGAAGGGTGCGTCCAGCACGGGGGAAGTGGGGGTGAAGCCGTTGTCCAGAGCCGTGGAGTAAATGACCGGCTTGAAGCTGGAGCCGGGCTGGCGGCGGGACTGAGTGGCCCTGTTGAAGTGGCTGTTGCCGAACTGATAGCCGCCTATGAGGGCGACAACGTCGCCGGTCTGGGGCTCCACCGAAGCCAGGGCTCCCTGCACGAGGGGCTCCTGCTGCAGAGCGAGCACAATCGGCACGCCAGGCACCGGCGTGGCGGCCTGCGCGGCGGGAGCTTCCGGTTCGGCAGCAGCCTTGCCGCGCTTCTTCTTCGCCGCGGGCTGCTCTTTGACAGGAGGCTGGTTTACCCAGATGACATCGCCGGGAACCACAATGGCCTTGGACCTGGTCTGCGGCGCCAGGCTGGACCTGTGTCTCGCCCAGCTGAAGCCGGCCTGGGGAATGGTGCCGACATAGCCGCCGCCGAGGGCCACGGAGATTTCCCTGGCCGTGACGGATGTGACCAGGGCCTGTGTCCACTGCTCGCCCAAAAGGTCGTCGGGGGTGAAATTCTTCTTCTCCAGGAAAGCCGTCTGCTCGGCTCTGGAATCCAGATGCCGCACTGCGCCGCGCCAGCCCTGGCGCTTGTCTATGGACTCCAGGCCCGAGCGCAGAGCGGCTCCGGCCAGTTCCTGCTGCAGGGGATCCATGGCGGTCTGCACGGTGAGGCCGGCTTCATAGACAAAGTCCTCGCCCACCCGGTTGGTCCTGATGCCCAGCGCCTTGAGGGTGCCGTCATTGAAAAATTCGATCAGCAGCCTGCGGGCCTCCTCGAAGTACCACTGTCCCGCGCCGGTGACATTGTCCGGCATGCTCCAGTACACCAGCGGCTCGGCCGCGGCCTGCTGGTATTCCGCCTCGGTAATCCATTCAAGGGTGCGCAGACGGCCCAGCACCTCCATCTGGCGCGCCTTGGCCGTTTCCGGATTGCGGAAGGGATTGTAGCGGCTGGGCGCCTGCGGCATGCCGGCGATAAGGGCCGCCTCGGCCAGAGTGATATTGGCGGCATTCTTGCCGAAGTAGGTTCTGGCAGCAGCCTCGACGCCGTAGGAGTGCTGGCCCAGGAAAATATAGTTGAGATAGAGGGCCAGAATCTGATCCTTGCTCAGCTGCTCCTCAAGCCTTGTGGCCAGGATGGCTTCCTTCATCTTGCGCATGTAGCTCCGCTCCGAGGAAAGAAGGAGCTGCTTCACAAGCTGCTGGGTGATGGTGCTGCCGCCCTGGCTCTTGGTGCCGCGCTCGAAGTTGACAAGGAAGGCGCGGAGGATGGCAAGCGGGTTGATGCCCGGATGCTGGTAGAAGGAACTGTCCTCAATGGCCAGAAAGGCCATGGGCAGATATTTGGGCATGTCGTCCAGTGTGATGAGAAAGCGCTTCTCGTGATAGAGCATCCCCAGAACGGAACCGTCCCTGGCCAGAATGGTCGTGGCCTGGGGCGCCTTGAATTCGGTGATGCGGTCCAGATCCGGGAGGTCCTGCGAGACCCAGTTGTACAGGAAGTAGCCGGCTGCGGCGCCTATGACGCCGACGGCAATGACAATGCCGAAGAACCAGCGGACAAGGGCGCCGAACAGGCTGCGCTTTCTTTTCCGTGTCTCCGGCTTTTTCTGCGGCTGTTCCGGTTCGGACGGGGTGCCGGCCGGGGCATCGCTCTGCCCGGCGCGTTCGGGCCTGGGTTCGTCTGCGTCTGAAGGAAAGCTGAGTTTCATCACTTTCTCTTGTATCGGAACCATCCCTGACGGGGATGGGAAGGGGCTGTGCGGACCTGGGCCGCCACCCTGTGGCGGCCGGGCTTCCTTCTGTATCTGGAAGGGGCGATCCGGCGGGGATTGTCAAGGAACGATGCCTGTTAGCACAGGAAGAACGAAAAAGCAAAAAGCCCCGTTCGGGGCTTGTCGAAAAAAAAAGGCCGGGGCAGAACCCCGACCTTTCGTTTCACAAAATAAATTTCTACACACAGCCGGTGGGCTTGGGAAGGCCGGCCATTTTGCAGGCGCCCTTGCCAGGACCAGACGGGAACAGCTCGTACACTTCCTTCAGCTTGTAGCCGGTATTCTTGGAGAGAATACGGACCATGGGAGCGATGCCGTTCTTTTTGTAGTAATCCTGCAGGAAGTCGAGAATCTTCTGATGGTCGGGGCCAATCTCTTTGATGCCTTCAGACTCTTTCACGTATTCGAGCCATTCAGGGCACCAATCCTCGAAGTGGAGAAGGAAGCCGTCTTCGTCAACTTCGAAATTTTTGCCCTGAAAGCTAATTTCAGCCATGCGTGTCCTCCTTGGACTTCATGAAAACGAGCAGGATCACATGATCCTGGTTTGTTTGCCGGGAACCCGGCAGCGGTTGACATGCTCTCGCACTGTACTGCCTGAAGGCAGGCTCAAGCAGGAAAGCTCCAGGCGCGGGTTGCAACCTGTATAAGTAACCCGGGATATCCCGGTGGAACCTGCGTCATTTGGGGCTGATTCCCATATGTTTGGGAACCATGCCTTCCGCCTTGATTAGCGCAAGCTTGCCACAAAGAAAATCCCTTGGCAAGTCTTGAACGAGCAAAAAGCAATATTGCATCAGGGTGACAGCCGTTTGGCGCCTTGCAACGCCGCCGGGACTATTCGACCCATTCCAGAATCTTTGTCTTGGCTTCGAGCTCGGCGCGCAGGGCCGCGGCCCTGGAGGGATCTTCCAGCGGATGCATGCGCAGGAAGACGTGGCGGTCGCCGCTCTCGAGGAAAGAGGTGAGGACCGAAATGATGCGCCCGTTGTACCTGAGGATGATGTCCAGCAGATAGGCCAGGGTGCCGGGTTCGTCGCTGCACTCGATGGTGATGTCGATGCCTCTGACGCGGGCGCCGCTGATGTCCACGAAGACCTTGAAAATGTCCTGGTCGGTGATGACACCCACCAGATGGCCGGTTTCGTCTACAACAGGAAGGCCGCCGATCTTCTTCTCCAGCATGAGGCTGGCGACCTGGGCGATCGAGTCCTCGGGGTGGACGGTCACGGGATTGCCGGTCATGATGTCCTTGGCCTTCACCTCGGACAGCAGATACTGCATCTCGTGGACTTCAAGAGTGCTCGCCTTGGAG
>JAUNSE010000182.1 GCA_030539415.1 Desulfovibrionaceae bacterium | reverse complement strand
GCCAGATCTTCCTTGACCTTCTTGGGATGGAGGGTGCCGTCGGCCACCTGCGCCTTGAGGGAGGCGATCTCCTCCATGCTTCTGGCCGACAGCAGCTCGTAGTAGCTCCACATGAGCTCGTCGGAAACACTCATGGTCTTGCCGAAGATCTGCGAGGGAGCCTCGTCAATGCCGATGTAGTTCTTGTACGACTTGCTCATCTTGCGCACGCCGTCCAGGCCCACCAGCAGGGGCATGGTGATGATGCACTGAGGCTCCTGGCCGTAGTGGGACTGGAGATTGCGGCCGACGAGCAGATTGAACTTCTGATCCGTGCCGCCCATTTCCACGTCCGCCTTCAGGGCCACGGAGTCGTAGCCCTGGCAGAGGGGATAGAGGAATTCGTGAATGGCGATGGGCGTGTTCTCCCTGAAGCGCTTGGAGAAGTCGTCGCGCTCCATGATGCGGGCCACAGTGTAGCTCGAGGCGAGACGGATGAAGTCGGCCGCGCCCATGGTGCCGAGCCACTTGGAGTTGAAGCCCACCACGGTCTTTTCCGGATCGAGAATCTTGAAGAGCTGCTTTTTGTAGGTGGCCGCGTTCTCGTTCACCTGCTCTTCGGTCAGGGGAGGACGGGTTTCGGACTTTCCGGAGGGGTCGCCGATGCGGCCGGTGAAGTCACCGATAAGGAAAACGATGGTATGACCGAGATCCTGGAAATGACGCATCTTCTGCATGACCACGGTGTGGCCGAGGTGCAGGTCCGGGGCCGTGGGGTCAAATCCCACCTTGACCGTGAGCGGCTTGCCGCGGGCGATCTTCTTGCGCAGTTCGCCCTCGTCGATAATTTCCGCCGTGCCCCGTTTGATAAGAGTCATTTGTGTGTCGATATCCACCATCAACCGCTCTCCTTGAGAAGAATGCATGAAGTTAAAAGTTGGCCCGCTGCATGACGGCCCGCGGACAGCGGGCGGCCGTTCGGGCTGTTTGAGCATACCTGCCATCAGAGGGAAGATCAAACGAACCCGCGCATGAAAAACTGCCCTAGCCCTTTCTGGCCAGCCCCTCGCACTGGCCGAACAGCACCAGTTCAAGCCAGTCCAGAGCGAAGGCCAGCCGCTCCTCCTCGCTTTCGAGAATGGCGGCCTGCCTTTCAGCCTCGACCTCGACTCTGCCGAAAAGATTCATCTTTTCGATGAATTCCTTGAACCGGTCCAGCTGGTAGAGGCACAGCACGGCCATGTTCGCCATCTTGCCGCCAATCGGCGTGCCGGAGGCGGCAATCATGGCGCCCAGACGCATGTAGCGGTCATTGGCGGCATTGTACGGGGCCACTCCCTCGTGATCGAACCATTCCTGCGGAGTCCAGTCGCGGCCGTCCACAAAGCCCTGGCAGTGCTTCTCCTGCACGAGGTAGAAGGTCTCGGCCACGCCGTCGCGGGTGAGACTGGTGCCGCGGCCCAGCGGATAGCAGCGGCAGGCGCACGGCCTGTCGTCATAGATCTGGCAGCCGGCCGGCGTCACGAAGGGACAGGTTTCGTCGGGGTCCTTGAGCATGCGCAGCATGCCTATGGGGAGGCCCGAGTCCGGAAAGTTCTTGATTGAGGCAAACTGATCCAGAAAGACATCGCTGGGAATGCCGAGCCTTCTGCGCATGCGCAGCACGTCATACGGCGTGAGGGGCAGCGTCAGCTGCCGACAGCACCGGTTGAAGCACGGAGCGTCCGGGGAGCAGTCAAAGCAGAAGGTCTGGCCCTCTCCGACCGTGGGCAGGGAGTCCAGGTATTCCTGGGCCTTTTCCTCATTGAGCATGGGGTCTGGTTTTGCGGGGCTCATGTCTTCTCCTTCGGGATGGCGCCTGTTGGAGAAAGGCGCAGACGGCGCGGACACGCCGACTGCGCCTTCGGGCAGCCTGTCCCGGACACCCGGGCCTGCCGTGCGGGCGCCCGGGTTCGGTATGATATGGTGCGTTCGGACGCCGCCGAACGCCTAGATAACCTTGTTGAGCGTGTACTCGAGAATGCCCTCGGCGCCGGCGGCCTTGAGGCGGGGAATCAGGTCACGCACGATCTTGGTCTCGACAACCGTCTCCACGGAGAACCAGGTGCCGTTCTGCAGCGGAGACACGGTGGGAGAGTTCAGGGAAGGCAGCATGGCCTCCACCGCGGCGAGATTCTCTCTGGAGACGTTCATCTTGAGGGCCACCAGGCTCTCGGCGCGCAGCGCGCCCTGCAGCATCAGGTCGAGCTGCTCGATCTTCCTGCGCTTGACCGGATCGGCCCAGGCCTCGGGATTGGCCACCAGCACGGGGTTGGAGCACATGACTTCGGCAATGATGCGCAGGCCGTGGGCGCGGATGGTCGTGCCGGTCTCGGTCACTTCCACAATGCCGTCGGCAAGGCCTTCCACAACCTTGGCCTCGGTGGCGCCCCAGGAATAGAAGATCTGCACGGGCACGTTCTTCTCGGCGAAATAGCGCTCGGTCAGATGCTGCACCTCGGTGGCAATGCGCTTGCCGGCGAGGTCCTCGGGCTTCTGGTAGGGGGAGTCGCCGGCAACGGCCAGCACCCAGCGGCTCTGGCGCAGGGAGTTCTTGGAGTAGACAAGATTGGAGATCTGCACCACCTTGTCCTCAAGATCCATTTCGCGCAGCCAGTCCAGAGCGGAAATGCCGGCATCCAGAATGCCTTCGGCCACATAGCCGCCTATTTCCTGCACGCGGCTCAGAGAAAGAGTGATCTCGGGGTCATTGACATCGGGGAAGTAGTTGCGCTCGTGCTTGTGAATCTTCCAGCCGGCACGGGCAAAAAGGTCGTCTGTGGCCTCCTCCAGGGAGCCCTTGGGTACGCCGAATTTGAGAATGGGATTCTTGCTCATAATTCTCCCGCCGCCATCCGTCCTGCGGAAGCGGCCCTCCGTATGATTTTCCTGCCCCGGCGCGAACTGTCCGCGCCGCGGGCGCTCTGTCGCTGCGCCCTCTCCCGGCCGGGCCGGGAGGCTGCTTGTGTGCACGGCCGCCTTGCGGCTACTTGCCGTAGACCTTTTCCGGATCGAAGATCTGCGGAGAGCACAGGCTCTCCTCTCCGTTCTCCAGCTTTCTGAAGAAGCACGAGCGCCGGCCGGTATGGCAGGCGGCGCCGCCTATCTGCGTGATGGAGAGCAGGATGGTGTCCGAGTCGCAGTCCAGACGGATGGAATGGACCTTCTGGACATTTCCGCTGCTCTCGCCCTTGTGCCAGAGCTTGCTGCGCGAGCGGCTCCAGTAGTGGGCCTCGCCGGTTTCCAGGGTTTTGGCCCAGGCTTCCTCGTTCATGTAGGCAAGCATCAGGACCTCGCCGTCCTCGGCATCCTGAGCTATGGCAGGCACAAGCCCCTTGCTGAAATCGGGGGCAAATGTTGAACCAGACTGCATAAGTTCTCCTCGTTCCGAAAATTGGGAAAAAGAAATTATACAGAATTTTGACGGTAGGCAAGGCCGGCAGCGCCGATTTCTCGGGCATGTCACGCAAAAGTTGCAGTGCCGCCTCATATCACGCCGCCCGTGCATGCCGAAACCTTCCGCATTTTTCCCGGCGCTCCTGTCCGGCCCCGCATTGCGTCTCTTGCAGTGATACATCCTTTATGGCATTATTTAGCGCTTTTATGGAGCGTCTTTCACCAGCGGCGCGATTGCCGCCTCTTTTTGTCATTATCTGGAAACGTTATCTATGTCCGAACAATCTTCCAACGAATACAGCGCCGGGCAGACCGGCGAAGAAACCCCCGCCCAGACCGCCACTGATACGGACGTCATGCCCGGCTGCGCCGGCGGGCGGGACGAATGCGCCACCGCTCCCGACGGACAGTGCGGACAGCAGCCCGCCGCTCAGGAAAGCGGGGCCGCGGGTGCGGAAGCAGCCGCCCAGCTCGACATCTGCCATCCCGACGACGCCCTGGAGCCGGTCACTCTCGAGGACCTTCCCCCCTCCATGCAGGCGGCCTGCGCCAGAGCGGGCTGGACAAGGCTCATGCCCGTGCAGTCCACGGCCCTGCCCTATCTCATGGACGGGCGCGACATCATGATCCAGTCGCGCACCGGCTCGGGGAAGACCGGCACCTATCTGCTGCCCATGGTTCCGGCCCTGCGCCCGGACAGGAAATTCCCGCAGGCCCTTGTTCTTGTTCCCACCAGAGAGCTGGCCCTGCAGGTGGCCCATGAGGCCTCCACACTCTTCGAGGGCACGGGCATCATCGTGGCCGCGCTCTATGGCGGCGTCGGCTATCAGAAGCAGCTTGATCAGCTGCGCGCCGGCGCCCAGCTCATTGTGGGCACTCCCGGCCGCATACTCGATCACATTCTGCGCCATGCCCTGAACCTTGACCAGCTGCGCGCCCTTGTTTTCGACGAGGCCGACCGCATGCTGTCCATCGGCTTCTATCCGGACATGAAGGAAGTGCAGCGCTATCTTCCGAAGCGCCGCATCTACACGAGCCTCTTCTCGGCCACCTATCCGCAGTACGTGCTCAATCTGGCCGCCGAATTCATGACCACTCCGGCCATGCTCTCGCTCTCCCAGAAGCAGGTGTATGTGGCCGAGGTGCAGCACTGCTTCTGCCGCGTCCAGCCCATGGACAAGGACAGGGCCCTCATCCGCCTGCTGGAAATCGAGAATCCGGCCTCGGCCATCATCTTCTGCAACACCAAGGCCAACGTGCACTATGTGACCGGCGTGCTGAAGGGATTCGGCTACAACGCCGACGAACTGTCGGCGGACCTCACCCAGAGCAGGCGGGAGGAAGTCATGCGCCAGGTCCGCGAAGGCCGGACCAGACTGCTGGTGGCCACCGACGTGGCGGCCCGCGGCATCG
>JAUNSE010000181.1 GCA_030539415.1 Desulfovibrionaceae bacterium | reverse complement strand
ATGTGGCGGCAGATGGCCAGTCCCAGACCGGTGGATCCCTGTCCCCTGTGGCGCTCGACACTGTAGAAGCGCTCGAAGATGCGCTCTATGTCCGCCTGGGGAATGACCGGGCCGTCATTGTGCACGCGCATGAGCACCTGACTGCCGCTGACTTTTGAGGAAATTCTGACAGTGCTGCCCTCTTCGGCGTAGCGGGAGGCGTTTTCCAGCAGGTTGCGGAAGACCTGGGAGAGCAGGCTCATGTCGGCCATGACCAGGCATTCCCCGGGAATGTCGCAGGCCATCTTCAGGCCGCGGGCCTGGAAGGCCGCCGTGCAGACCCTTGCCGACTCCTCGGCGCAGGCCAGAGGAGAGACCGCCTCCAGCTCTATGCCCGTGTCCTCGCGCTCAAGACGGGCCAGTTCCAGCAGATCCCTGGTCATGCGCTCGAGGCCTCTGGCGTTGCGCAGCACCACATCCGCGAACTTGTGGCACTGGGCCACGTCCTCGACAGCCAGCATGGTCTCGGCATAGCCGGTGATGGCCGTCAGAGGCGTGCGCAGCTCGTGGCTCACATTGGCCACAAAGTCCTTGCGCACCCGCTCGAGATGCATGATGTCGGTGACATCGTGGAAGACGGCGACCATGCCGAGCCTGGGCTCGGGATGCTGGGGCCTGGTCAGGAGCACCGAGAAGACGCGGCCGTTCTGCAGGCCGATATGCAGCGACACCGTCTGCGGGCCGCCCGCTCCGGGACGCGAGGCGTCGCAGTCCTTCAGCATTTCCTCAACGGCATTCTGCAGGGCGGGCGAGGGAATGATCTCCACCACCTGGCGCCCGCGGGCATCGCCGATGGCGGGGAAGCTCCGCTCGAGGGCCTTGTTGCAGCGGCGGATGTGCCCTCTCTGTCCGAGCACGAGCACGCCGTCGCTCATGGTGTTCAGTATGGTCTCCAGCTGGGCCGTCTGATCGGCCTGGGCGCGGACCTGCTCCTCGATGCTCTGGGCCATGGTGTTCACGGCCTCGGCCAGAGGGGCGAATTCCGTGCCGGGGTACTTGCGCACGCGCCGGCGCAGATGCCCCGCGGCAATGTCCTCGACCACACGGATCATGGGCTGGAAGGAATTCTTGGTGGAGACGGAAACCAGCAGGGCGAAGAGAACGGACAGCAGGGCCGCCAGCACGCCGGTCTGCATCAGCAGCTCGTTGCGGCTCCACATGACATGGCGAACCTGGGCAAGGGGAACGGCCAGCCTGAGCAGGCGCCCGTCGTCCATGCGCGCGGCGGCATAGACATAATCCGTCTCGAGCGTGCCGCTGCTTCTGGAGGCATAGCCCGCTCCCTGCTTCATGGCTTCAATAATCTCCGGCCTGTCGGCATGATTGTCGAGCTCGGTGCCGGAGGAGGCGGAGGAGTCGTACTGCACGGCTCCGTCGCTGCCGACAATGGTCACGCGCATGTCGGCGTACTTGTTCGCGGCAAACCAGGCGTAGACCTTCTCGCCGCTTTCGCCGCCGAGCCTGAACATCTCCGCGGCCAGGGAGGCCTCGCTGATCATTCTGTCGCGAACATCCAGCGCCTGCGCCTTCTCCATGGCCCGCATGCCGTAGAAGACGGTGAAGCCGATGGAAAGAAAGGACGCCGCGAGAACGCTGATCAGAATGCGGAGGGTGAAGGATTTGAGCACGTCCGTCTCCGGTACCACGCCCGCGGATGCCTCCCGCGGACGGAATGACTGCTATTCCTCGGCCTTCTGGGTCGAGTTGAAACGGTAGCCCACGCCGCGCACCGTCTCCAGATACTTCTGCTGCTCGCCGAGCTTGGCACGGAGCCGGCGCATGTGGGTGTCGACCGTGCGGGCATACCCCTCGAAGGCGTATCCCCACACCCGCTCGAGCAGCTGCTCGCGCGTCCGCACGATGCCGGCATGGCGCATGAGATCCTCGAGCAGGCGGAATTCGGTGGCTGTCAGCGGCACTTCCTCTCCCTGCACCGTCACGATGTGGGCATGGGGATCCAGATGGATGCCGTGACCGTCCACCGCGCCCGATTCGGGACGGCGGCGGCGCCTGAGCACCGCCCTGACGCGGAGCATGAGCTCGCGCACGCTGAAGGGCTTGACCACATAGTCGTCCGCTCCCAGGGAGAGGCCGACCACCCTGTCCATCTCCTCGCCGCGGGCGGTGAGAATCAGGATGGGAATGTCCCTGGTCTCGGACGAGGCCGCCAGGCGGCGGCAGATCTCCAGACCGTCCATGCCGGGCAGCATGAGGTCCAGCAGTATGCAGTCCGGACAATGCTCGCGGGCCATGGCCAGGCCGCGGTCTCCATCCCCGGATTCCAGGGGGGTGAAGCCCTCCTTTTCCAGGTTGAAGCGCAGAAGCTCGCGGATGTCCGCATCGTCCTCTATGACAAGTATTGTTCCTTCCGACATGGGTAACTCCGTTTCATGGGGGATGAAAATGTCTGCCGGTCACAGGAGTATGATGCCTGTATGACGATTTGATGACATCGAAAACCCCTTCCCGCAGCGGCCTTTGCCGATGGCGTTCAGCACTGTCCTTGTACAGGCAGCGAGCAGTCCATGACAAGCTATCACCTCTGAAAGCATTGACTATTTTGTCAGGTAAAAGCTGTTCTCACGCGCTGCGCGCGCATTTTCCGCATGCCTGTCCCTCCCGAGCTCCTGCCGCACGGGTGCTGTCCGCCCAACTTCACAGACAAAACACCGCGCCGTCACCCGCCCGTAACACAGGCAGGGAAAGTATCTGACTGTCACAAAGGGAGGTTCACCCTCCCGCGCAGCCGACCCGGGGGAGCGCCCCCGGATGTCATCATACTTCAAGGAGAGAATATCCATGTCCTTAGGCAAAATCATCGCCTGCACGGTTCTCAGCCTCGCCATGGCCGCCCCCGCCATGGCCGGCCAGCTCGTCATCAACGGCTCCACCACCGTTCTTCCCGTCATGCAGAAGGCCGGAGAGGCCTTCATGGCCTCCCATCCCGACATTCAGCTGTCCATCTCCGGCGGCGGCTCCGGCAACGGCATCAAGGCCCTGATCGAAGGGCAGTGCGCCGTGGCCATGAGCTCCCGCGAAATGAAGGACAAGGAAGTCAAGGCCGCCGAGGCAAAGGGTGTGAAGCCCTGGCCCGTGGCCATAGCCTACGACGCCATCGTGCCGGTCGTGCATCCCAAAAATCCCGTCAAGAACCTCACCACTGCCCAGCTGCGCGACATCTACTCCGGCAAGATCAACAACTGGAAGGAACTCGGCGGCAGGGACGGCAAGATTGTGGTCGTGAGCCGCGACACCTCCTCCGGCACCTTCGAATGCTGGAACGAGCTGGTCATGCGCGGCGAGCGCGTGAAGCCCGCCGCCCTCATGCAGGCCTCCAACGGCACCGTCATTCAGGCCATCGCCAAGAACCCCAACGCCATCGGCTATGTGGGTCTCGGCTACCTCAATGACAGCGTGCACGGCGTGACCGTTGACGGCAAGGAGCCCACTCCCGCCAACGCCATCTCCAAGGTGTGGCCCGTGTCCCGCGAACTTTTGATCTTCACCAACGGCGAGCCTGCCGGCGAAGTGAAGCAGCTTGTGGACTTCCTGCTGGATCCCGCCAAGGGGCAGAAGAGCGTGCTTGAAATCGGCTACGTGCCGCTGCCGACCAAGTAGGCCTATCCGTCAGGAACAGACAGCAAACTCCAGACATCAGCCGAGCCTGACCGGCCGCGGTCGCGGCGGTCGGGCTCTTCTGTCCAGGGCCGATGCCCCAAATCGGAGCCAATCCCGGAGTCTCTTCATGCCCAAATATCTCTTCAGGGAAGCAGTCATACAGAAATCCCTGGCTGTGACGGCCACGCTTTCCCTCCTTGCCCTGCTGGGCATCGTTCTGTTCCTCTTTGTCGAGGGACTGCCGCTGTTCACTCATTACTCTGTCATCGACTTTCTGTTCGGCGACCTGTGGTACCCCACGGAAGAGCCCGGCCTCTTCGGCATCTTCCCGCTGTTTGTGGGCTCCATCACCGTCACGCTTCTCTCCTCGATCTTTGCCATTCCGCTGGGCGTGCTGACCGCCATCTACCTCAACGAAATCGCCCATCCCAACACCCGCCGCGTCATCAAGCCCTTCATCGAGCTGCTCGCGGCCCTTCCCTCCGTTGTTCTGGGCTTTCTCGGCATGGTGCTGCTGGCTCCCTTTCTGCAGGACTGTCTGGGCGCCGACATCGGCCTCAATCTGTTCAACGCGGCCATCGTGCTGACTTTCATGAGCGTGCCCACCATCTGCTCCATTTCGGAGGACGCGCTGCACGCCGTGCCGCGCTCGCTGCGCGAGGGCTCGCTTGCCCTGGGCGCCACCCGCTGGCAGACCATCATCCGCGTGGTCATGCCCGCCGCCCTCTCCGGCATCGGCACAGCCATCATGCTGGGCATGTCCCGCGCCATCGGCGAGACCATGGTCGTGCTCATGTGCGCCGGCGGAGGCGGCATCCTGCCCGATTCGCTCTTCTCGCCCATACGGCCCATGCCCGCCTCCATCGCGGCGGAAATGGCCGAGGCGCCGTTCGGGTCCGATCACTACCACGCGCTGTTCGCCATCGGCATCCTGCTCTTCCTGCTGACCCTTCTCTTCAACATCATCGCAAGCCGCATCGCCGAAAGGCACCGTCAGGTCGGCACGTCCAGCCTGTAAGGAGGAGTTTCCATGTCCGCGCAATCCCTGACGCTCCCCTCGGCGGCCAGACGCAGAAACGAAGAAAGGGTCATGTTTGTCTTCCTGCGTCTTGTCGCGGGTCTGAATGTGGCCGTGCTCGCCGGCATCTGCGCCTATCTGTGCTGGAACGGCCTCCCGGTCATCTCC
>JAUNSE010000180.1 GCA_030539415.1 Desulfovibrionaceae bacterium | reverse complement strand
ATAGATGAACACAACGCCAAAACCCAGTCCGAACGACAGAAAGAACCGCGTCCGAAGGGAGACAAAGCGGTCGGCGAGCATGGTCAGCCGCGCGATCGAGGCATTGTACAGCCAGCACAGCACGCCGCAGACAAGGCCGAGCACCGGAAGAAGCCATATCTCCCGCATGGAGAATTCTGCCAGAGGAAGCGGAAAGACAAGTCCCAGCCCCAGAACGACATCGGTCATGAACCAGGCCGAAGAGGCGGCAAGCCCCATGAAAAGCAGCTGAGCCGGTGCCGCGAAGGTCCGCAGTTCCTCGAAGGCGAAGGCAATGCCGGCCCACGGAGCGCCGAAGCAGGCCGTGAGCCCGGCTGCGGCGCCGCCGACGAGAAAGCGCGGACGCATGCCGTCCTCGTGCCACAGCCTGCCCACCCCGCAGCCTATGGCCGAGCCCATCTGAACACTGGGCGCTGCCCGTCCGAGGGACAGGCAGCCGCACATGGTTGCCAGCGTGCCGACGAACTTGCAGCACAGCACTCTCAGCCAGGGCATGGGCAGCATGCCGCGCAGGGCAAGCTCGACCTGCGGTATCCCGCTTCCGCCGGCCAGAGGCTCTTTCCTGGAGCAGAAATAAGCCACGCAGGCGCACAGGGCAATGAAGGCGGCTGCCAGAAGCACCTTGGCCGGCGAAAGGGCAGAGGCCAGAAAGCGGGCTGACAGGTCCTGATTGATGAAAGTGTAGGCAATGCGTGAAAAACCGATGACAAGGCCGGTCACAAGGCCGGTGGTGACGGCTTCGCAGACAAGACGGCCGAGTCCCGCATCGCGCAGTTCATGGAGTTCGAAAAGGGAAGGTGGAAGGATCTTCTTGTAGGCTGGCATGGAAACAATGGCTCCGGCATCAGGACTTTGAAAGCGTGAACGGCTTCTGCGAACGGACGGCCGAACCGTGCGCGGGCAAATCGAGCCGTTCAGGGCGCACGGCGGACATGCAGAGCAAGAGTGCTGCTTCTGCCCGTGTCGTCCACGGCCCGCAGAACATACTCACCCGGAAGAGCGTGGTGCAAGAGCGGTTCTCCGGGAACAGTGACTCCGATCAAAACACTCCCGGAAAACCAGAACACGTTTTGCGCGTCTGCGGCGGCATGCGCCTCGAGCACTATCGGGCAGGTCTTCGCTCCCGGACTGATGTAATACGTCATGCCCGCCCTGGGGCGGACAATGCGGGGACCAGAGTCGGATGGTGCGGGCTGTCTCGGACAGCTTGCATCCATTTCCGGCGGCAGCGGCTTGAGTGTGCCGGCTCTGGCATAAAGCTGGCGCAGCTCTGTGGGCCAGAACTCGGCAATGACCGGCACACCGTCCCCGGGCGTGCAGGACTGCCGCCCCGTCTCCCTGCTGACAAGCACGCGGCGGAGTATGCCGGTGGGCTGCACGGGCGAGACGCCGGGCATGAACCATATTTCGCTCTGCCGTTCCTCTCCCGGGCAGAGGGAGATATCCACGTCGCCGGTGGCGGAGCAGACCCGGATGCGGCTCAGCCGCAGACCGTCAGGAGGAACGGCCAGAGGGTCCTCAAGCGTCTCGCGCGCCGCCAGTGCCCGGCTGATGTCGCGGAAAAGGGGCAGGGCCGCCCTGGCGCCGACAAGCATGGGACTGGATGTGTTGTCAAAATTGCCAAGCCAGACACAGAGGACGTACGGCCCCACAAGCCCGCATGTCCAGGCGTCCCTCATGCCGTTGGAAGTTCCGGTTTTAAGGCGGAGGGGAAGGATGGCGCCGCTTCTGGTGCGGACATGGCTGTCCGGTGCGCCGCTTGCAAGCATGTCACAGGCAAGATAGGCCGCCTCAGGCGAAAGCAGCCGCACAGCCTGCCGCGCCGAAGACGGGTGCGGCAGTGTGAAGACAAGCGGCTTCCATGTGCCGCCGTCGGCCAGCATGGCGTAGAGCGCCGCCAGTTCGCGCATGGTCACTTCGGCGCCGCCGAGCACAAGGCTCAGCCCGTAGTGCTCCTCTTCATGGTCGAAACGCACGCCGGCCATGCGCAGAAAGCCGTACAGCCCCGGAGCCTTCAGTCTGCCGGCCAGCGCAATGGCCGGCACATTGCGCGAAAGGCGCAGGGCCATGTCCGCCGGCAGGGGCCCCTGAAACGCGCCGTCGAAATTTTCCGGCTCGTAGCCGGCAAAGGAGCGGGGAAGGTCCGTCAGCAGGGTGCGCGGGTGAATCAGTCCCTGATCAAGGGCAAGAGCATAGATGAATGGCTTCAGGGCGGAACCCGGGGAGCGGCGTCTGCTGGTGCCGTCTATCTGGCCTTCGATGGCCGCGGAGAAGAAGTCCGCCGACCCTGCCAGCGCCAGGACCTCGCGGCTCGGCCAGTGCACAAGCATGGCCGCGGCGTTGGCCAGGCCCGTGCTGCCGCAGCGCTCCGTGTACAGACGGATCTGCCGTTCCAGCAGTGACTGCAGCCGGCTGTCGATGGCTGTCCGCACCAGACCGCCGTCCGTCCCGGCAAGCAGTTCGGTTGTCAGATGCATGGCCCTGAAGGGAAGTTCCCGGGGGGTGTGCACGCGAAGCCGTGCGGAGCCGGCCGGCATCACGCCTCCTGTCCGCCCGTCCAGCGTCTGCAGTCTGGCTGCGGCCTCCAGAAAGTCGCTGTTGTCCGGAGACGGTGTCCTCTGAACAGGATTCTGCGGCACGGGAACAAGAGAAAGGATTTCCGAGGACGTGAGTGCTGCGGGCTCCTTGTGGAAGTAGATGCGGGCCGCGGCTCCAAGTCCCTCCACATTGCCGCCGTAGGGCGCCAGATTGAAATAGGCTTCGAGAATGGCGTCCTTGGGGTGATGCCATTCAAGACGCAGGGCCCAGAGCATCTGCAGCAGCTTGTCTTTGAGCGAGCCCGTCTTCAGGCCCAGCCGCAGCCGGACGACCTGCATTGTCAGGGTGGAGCCGCCCATGCGCCTTCCGCCGGTCAGCATGCGGACAAGCGAGCGGGCGAGGGCGAGCGGGTTCACGCCCGGATGCTGCCAGAAATAACGGTCCTCATAGCGCAGGACCGTCCTCACCGCGTCGGGGGGAAGCTCCCCGAGGCGGACGCGGGCCCTGAAGCGTCCGTCAGCGGCCAGCCCCATGCGCAGAAGCCGGCCGTCCCTGTCTGTCACCAGAGTTGAGAAGGGCACGCCGTCAAGCGGTGGCGGGCACGGCGCAGCAATCCAGAGCAGGACAGCCAGAATGCCGGCTGCCGCAAGGGCGGCACAGGCCGGAAGCGGCCGGATATGCGGGATCCTCGGCATGTTGACGCCGGTCTAGCGGGGCATGACGGTCAGCGTGCCGCCGGGATCCGAGGCATTGAAGGAGGGATCGTACATTGCCTCGGCGCTCAGCGCCGGAATCCTGAATGTGCCGGCAATGGTGGCCCGGGCCTGATAGGTGAGCAGCAGCGGATCCGGTCCGGTTTCCACAAAGAAGAGCATGCGGTCCTCGCGGCGTTCGCTGTGAGCGACACTGCCGTCCGCGGCCGTGCGGGGCTGATGCAGAAGGGGTTCCAGGCCGCCCGGAAGCAGATCCACCACGGAGACATTGTTCAGCCGGGATGCGGACCGGACCTCGATTTCCACGGTGACTGTCTCGCCTTCACGCACGCTTGTGGCAGCCCGGCCCTGTTCGTTCAGATAGCGGCGGCGGACCTCCAGTCCGCTGGAAACTGCCGCAGACGGGGTGCGGTCATAGCCCGTTACGCGCAGATGCCAGAACAGGCCCTCCAAGTCGGCCGGAGGAGTGACGCCGAAGCGCCGGCAGCCGGGCGCCTGCAGCATGTTCAGACCGCCGACAGTCAGAACAGGGGCGCTCCCGGCCACCTGTCCGATGCAGCGCAGCGTGACAGGAGTCCGGGATGCCGGCGCGGAAAAGGCGCCGGCAAGCGCCCTGGCCGTGAGCGCCATGCTGATGGTGTCCGCACTGCCGCTCAGGGAGCGGTCGACAGCTTCATTCATGGCCGCAGCGGCCGATTTCGCTCTTTCAGGGACATCCGCGCTGCCCTTCCAGCGGTCCTGACTGCAGATGTAGCTGTGCAGCGCCCAGCAGGAGGCGCTGTTCAGATAGCCGTCAGAGTCGGTGACCGGCGCGAGGGCGGCAGGCATGAGCGCTCTGGCCGCGTCGCTCAGGCGCAGCATGGCCAGACAGTCGGCCACAAGGCTCGCTGTCACATCCTGCCTCCAGCCGTTCCAGTTGTCCTCGAGCCAGCCGTGCAGCCGCTCCACATCCTGGGTGACGATGGCGCCCGAGCGCATGAGCACCCAGCAGGCGTAGGCCCGGATGCGGGCGCTCTCCCTGCTGTCCGGCTCCTGGGAAACTATGCGCTGCAGCCGCCGGAGAATCTGCTCCAGCAGGTCGCCGGGCACGCCGCGCCCTCCCTCAACCAGGCTCATGAGGAAGTCGCCGGCATACACGGTGACAAAGTCCACCCCCTCTCCTCCGGGCCAGAGGGCCGCGCCATCCCAGTTCATGGCCGCCCGCAGGCCGGCAACCGCCTCCTCCACCAGCATTGCGGCGTGCTGGCCGCGCTGTTCCGGACCTGTGCCGGGCTCGGCCAGCAGTTCCTCCTCCAGTTCGGGCCTGAGCAGCGCCGCAGCGAAGGGAAAGGCCCTGCTCAGCCGCTGTTCTGTGCAGCTGAAGGGGTAGTCCCCAAGCTTTGAGGCCAGCGTGCGGAAGGCCGCCAGCGGCGCCGGGCTCACGGTAAGCGCGGCGGAGGCAGACAGGCTGTAGATGTCCCTGTCCGCGGAAATTTCCCGCTCCGTGCCGTCTCCGTCCTTTCCGAGGGCACCGAAGGACTCGGTGGTGAGCAGCGGAGATGGCGGACGGATGGAAAGCGACTGCACCCGCATGCTGGCGCGGGTGC
>JAUNSE010000179.1 GCA_030539415.1 Desulfovibrionaceae bacterium | reverse complement strand
CCATCTGTAAAGAGATCATCAGCGACCACGATGGCCGCATCTGGGCCGAAAGCCCGGACAGCGAGGGAGGCACCTCCTTTGTCTTCACCCTGGAGCGGGCCGGAGACTCCCGGTGCGGAGACGAGGCTGCGCCTGACGAACTGCCCGGCAAGACGGCCGCCTAGCGCACAGTCTGCGGAGAGCGGGCTTCAGTCCGGAAGAACTTGCGCAAATCCACCGCCACACGGACAACAACAGAAGGAATTTATGGAATACAGCATGACCGCCAGGGACGCCTGCGTCTACTATGGCAGCAAGAAGGCCTTGAACTCGGTTAATCTCGATTTCCCGAAAGGAGCTGTCACGGCGCTTATCGGACCTTCAGGCTGCGGCAAGTCGACCTTTCTGCGCTGCCTCAACCGTATGAACGACCTCATTCCTGTCTGCCGGGTCACCGGCGAGATCACCCTCGACGGCAGGGACATCATGGCCCACGGCACGGATGTTGTCGAACTGCGCAGACGCGTGGGCATGGTGTTCCAGAAGCCCAATCCGTTTCCCAAGTCCATCTTCGAGAATGTCGCCTACGGCCTGCGCGTCAACGGCGTGAAGGACGAGGGACTGATTGCCGGCAAGGTGGAGACCGCCCTGCGCAGGGCCGCCATCTTCGACGAGGTGAAAGACCGTCTGAATGACAGCGCGCTCGGCCTTTCCGGCGGACAGCAGCAGCGCCTGTGCATTGCCCGCGCCCTGGCCGTCGAGCCGGATGTCCTGCTCATGGACGAGCCCGCTTCCGCCCTTGACCCCATTGCCACCCAGAAAATCGAGGAATCCATCCGCGAGCTGGCCGGCGGGCTGACCATCATCATCGTCACACACAACATGCAGCAGGCCGCGCGCGTTTCGGACTACACGGCCTTCTTCTACATGGGCGAGCTCATCGAGACGGACAGGACCGACAAGCTGTTCACCCGTCCGGGCAGGAAGCAGACCGAAGACTACATCACCGGCCGCTTCGGCTAGACCGCGCCGGAAGCCGGACAGACTGGAAGCGCAACAGCCCCCTCCGCCGGAGGGCGGAGGTCTTGGGGAACAAAAATGACCGAACAACAGGAAAGCTATATTCAGCAGCTCGTCGTCTCGCTGAGGACGCGTCTGCTCGTCATGGGCGCCTCGGTGGAAATCGCCGTGGACAACATGCAGAAGGCCGTGACCCGCATGGACATCGGCACCGCGCAGGCGGTGATTGAAAACGACGACACCATCGACGCGCTGGAGAACGAGGTCGACGAGAGCTCGCTCGCCCTGCTGGCCAGGGCCCAGCCGGTGGCCAGGGATCTGCGCTTCGTGGTCAGCGCCCTGCGCATGGTGGTCGACATGGAGCGCGTCGGCGACGAGGCGGCCTCCATCTGCTCGCAGGTGCTGCTCATGAAGGACGCAGACACAGCCGCAGTCATGGATCTCGTGGGCCGTCATCTGAACTCGTCCACGGAGGCGTTCAGCCGCGCCCTGCAGATTCTGAGGAGCGACGACAGCGAAGCCGCCCTGACCATGAAGCATTCGGACGACGAGGCGCTGCAGAGCGAGGTCGCCACCATCGAGCGCCTCATGAAGCAGCTCGAAAACGCTCAGAAGGGCGGCATGGACGCCGTTCTCGTGATGCACCTCATCCTGATGGTGCACTCGCTCACGCGCATCTGGCGCCGTTCGGCCAATATCGCCGGCCACGTCTACTTCGCCTCGCTGGGCGATTCCCTCAAGCACGCCCCGCAGGGCGAGAGGGAAAAAAAGGCGCGGCTTCACTTTTAGCGGTCTGACTGCCGGGTGCCGTGCCCGGCCGGATGGAGTGAAGTCCGGCCGGTCTCCCGAGGGAGTTCGGCATCCGCGTTCCGGACCGCATCTGCTGGCGGACGGCAGACCTGCCGGATGGTGTGAAGTCCGGCAGGCGTCCCGAGGGATTTCTTCTCGTCTGCCGCAGCATTTTCTCCCATTTCGGAGCGGATTTTCACAGGCAGGGGATCCGCTTCGAACAGCAAGGCCATGGCCCCCGAAGAGGGCCATGGCCTTCAAATTTTCGGAGCGCGCCCGGTCGGCGCCTCAATCCCTGTTCGGGCGGCTAGAGCAGACCGGCCTTGCGCAGGGCGGCCTCGAGCTTCTCCTGGTTCGCGGGGGACAGCGGGCAGAGAGGCAGACGCATTTCGGCGCCGATGCGGCCCATGAGCGTGAGCGCGGTCTTGACCGGAATGGGATTGGTTTCCACGAACATGGAGTGGTGCACGGGCATCAGCCTGAAGTGCAGCTCCCTGGCCCTGGCGAGGTCGCCGGCCATGAAGGCCTTCACCATGTCGGCCATGGCGCGGGGCATGATGTTGGAGGTCACCGAGATGACGCCGCTGCCGCCGAGCGCGAGCAGGGGCAGGGCTGTGAAGTCGTCGCCGGAGAGCACGCAGAAGTCCCCGGGGCAGGCGCTGATGACGTCGCTGCACTGGGACATGTTGGCAGTGGCCTCCTTGATGCCCACAAAGTTGGCGAATTCGTGGGCGAGGCGGCCCACGGTGGCGGGCAGCATGTTGCAGCCGGTGCGGCCCGGCACGTTGTAGGCCACAAGCGGAATGTCCACGGCCCTGGCGATGGCGGCGAAGTGCTGGTACAGGCCTTCCTGGGTGGGCTTGTTGTAGTACGGAGTGATGAGCAGGGCGCCGTCGGCGCCGACTTCCTTGGCAAAGCGGGTCAGGTTGATTGCCTCGGTGGTGTTGTTGGAGCCGGAACCGGCCATGACCTTGACGCGTCCGCGGACCTGGTCAACGCAGATTTCGATGACGCGCTTGTGCTCTTCATGGGAAAGGGTCGCGGATTCGCCGGTGGTTCCGCAGGGAACCAGGCCGCTCACGCCTTCCTCAATCTGCCAGTCAATAAGGGCACGGAAGCACTCCTCATCAATTCTGCCATCCCTGAAGGGGGTCACGATGGCAGTATACACACCGGAAAAAAGCATACTCCACTCCTTGGGCCTGTCGGAATGCGGAAGAAAAGGCCGCATCCCTGAACATGTCGGGAAATTTTGATTTTGAAATTCTGGCACAGGCACAAACGAAAAGCAAGGCTTCTTCCCGAAAAAGCACGCCAGTCGGGCGCATGAAGAGCATGCAGGCCTCCGTCCGCGTCCGGCTTTTGCGGAGCGGGGAGGGGAGAAGTGCGGATCGGGACGCGGAATGTGCGCCCGGGCAGCGTCAGCTTTCGAAGCTGGCGCGGGCGGGCCCGTCAAAGGAGACGACGAAGCGGTTGCCCTTCGGCCGGGGCTCATGGCGCACGCGCCAGCCCAGGCGCTCGCAGCCGCGCTGCACGAGGGAGAGGCCGAGCCCCGAGCCGGGCGCGGTGTTTTTGTCCGCGCCGCGCACGCCGCGCTCGAACATCCTTTCGCGCAGCTTCGGGTCGATGGGAGGTGCCGTGTTGGTCACGCTGAAGCCGTGTTCGTCCAGCTCGACCTCCACGCAGCCCTCGGATGTGTAGCGGCAGGCGTTGTCCAGCAGGTTGTGCAGAACCAGGGCGGCCAGCTCGGAGCTGCCGGTCAGCATCAGGCTGTCCGGCACCTTCCTTGTATAGGTGACCTGCCGCCCGGCCAGAAGCTCATGCACGCGGTCATCGGCAAGGCGCACGAGGGCGCTCATGTCGAAGGGCTTCATTTCCAGCTGCTCCGGCGTTCTGGCCAGAAGGAGCATGGTCCGCACGTTGACGGTCATGATGTCGATGGTGCGCTGCATGCGCCGCACCACCGGCAGCAGGCTTTCATCGCCTTCAAGGCGGATTTCCAGAATTTCGGTCGCTCCCTGCAGCACCGTGAGCGGCGTGCGCAGCTCGTGGCTGACATCGCCGGTGAAGAGCTGCTCGCGCACCAGAAAGGCCCTGAGTTCGCGCTCCCTGTCGGCAAAGGCTCCGGCCAGCTCGCCGACCTCGTCCCCGCGGCCGAGCAGCGGCGAGTCCTCCATGGGGCT
This sequence comes from Desulfovibrionaceae bacterium, assembly GCA_030539415.1. Lineage (GTDB taxonomy): Bacteria > Desulfobacterota > Desulfovibrionia > Desulfovibrionales > Desulfovibrionaceae > Desulfovibrio. Next base: position 908 of record JAUNSE010000179.1, on the reverse strand, counting down.
GCCGTCGCGGATGCCGTCCGCAAGCTCGACCAGGGGGCGGACAAGGCGCCTGCTCAGCCTGGCCGAGACCAGCAGGGCGGCCAGCAGACTGATCAGGGCGCAGCCGCCCGCGGCCTGGGCCATGGCCAGCTCCACCCAGTCCAGGTCGGTGACCTTGCCGGTCAGGGCGAAGCAGCTGCCGTCCGGCGCCGTGGTGACAAAGATGTAGAGTCCGCCGCGGGCCCGGGAGAGCTTCTGCGGCTCGTCCACCGGGCGCATGTCGTCCGGAATTTCGCTGTCCGTGTACCAGGAGACGCGCAGGGAGCGGGCCAGGGCGTGGATTTCCTCGTCGGGGCTGCCCGCCTCCCTGGCGCGGATCAGCATGCGCATGACGGGCTCGCTGTGCCAGCTCAGGATGTGGGAGAGGGTGAGCTCGTAGGTGACCCAGGCGCACACGCCGAAAACGGCGCAGCTGGCCAGCGAGAAGAGAACCAGGGTGAGAGCCATCCGGGTGCGGATGGAGCGGGTGCGGCGGGGCTTGTTCATGGCGGCTTGCGTCGCAGGATCAGGCCCCGTCCTTTTGCAGGACGAAGCCCACATGGGGAATGGTCTTGAGCAGGGCGGTCGCGAAGGGCTTGTCCATCTTGCGCCTGAGCTCGTGGATGTGGGTGCGCAGGGCATCGCTGTCCGGCGGACTGTCCCCCCACAGGGCCTGCTCGAGCTCGGCTCTGGGCACGACGGCCGGGGACGCGCGGAGCAGTGCCTCCAGAATGGCGAAGGCGGTCGGCCCGAGGCGCAGGGGCAGGCCCGCACGGGAGGCCGTATGGGCCTTCGGGTCGAGCTCCACATCGGCGAAGCGCAGCACGCCCGTCGTCTGGCGGCCCTGGGCGCGGCGCTCTTCTTCCCGGCGGCGTCGCTGGCGCTCTACC
>JAUNSE010000178.1 GCA_030539415.1 Desulfovibrionaceae bacterium | reverse complement strand
CAGAAACGGGAGACAGGCCGTCGCTGTTTGCAAGAGCGGCATCGAGGCAGTGGAGCAGCAAACACACGCGCAGGACATGCACCTTCAGCTTCTGCGTCGAGGACTCCGGCTGCCCCTCGGACAGTCTCTCAAAGCTCGCTATGGCCTCCCGGTCATGCCATGCCTTGTAGACTTCCCGAGCTTCCGGGGAGAGCTTCACGATGAACGGGGCAGTCTCCCCTTCGCCGAGGTCTTGCAGCTCGAACTTCTCCAGACGCTGTACAATGGTCTTGAGGAGATTCTTGGAGGCAGCGGACACCGTGGTATCAGTCCACAGCGCGGGCCGTTCGCGCTCAGCCCGGATGAAGATAAACCGCTGCATGAAACCAATTTCCAGATCCCATGTGCTGAAGACATGCGACATCAGCTCGGGCTGGAGTCCTCCGGTGATCGAGAGGCAGGCTGACGGGATATGGAAGTTCTTTGACTCGTCACGCCGCGTAGTCTTCCACTCGTTGCAGTCATGCGTGTTATTGAGCTGCTGCTTGTCGCCGCCGTCCTTGCCGCCGGAGTACTTGTCCAGTGAGGCCAGGTAACCGCTGATTTCGTCCTCGATCAGCGTCACTCCGCGCGGGTTGGCGTCAAGTGCTGTTCCAATAGCCTCCTTCGTTGTGTCATTGAGATAGAACTGCTTCTTCTTCGGACGCGGCATGGCGCATTCAATCCCCTTCTTCTTGCACCGGCTGCACTCCGCTTCGTACTTCTTGCTTTCCTGCTCGTATTCGGCCTTGTAGGTGCGTTCCAGAGCCCGTACCTCACGGAAGAAAGCCTTGAGCAACGGCGACTTGCCGAGGCCGGAAGGGGCCAGGGTCACGATCCACAGGTTGCCGTGTTCGACCCAGTCATCCTTCGCGGCGATGCCGCGGGTCCTCCCGACAAGGGTGGAGAGGAGGGAAAGCAGCGCTGCCACTGGAATCTGAATGGGCACAACATACGCCTCCGCCGCCTCCCGGAGCAAACGCTGGATGGGTTCGGGAAACACCCAGAGAGGCGGCACGGGAGGTGCCGGAAGGATGTCGGAACGGGTCCCGGCGGCGGCCCTGCGCCCGGCAGGGGCAGGAACGTGCGCCTCGTCCGCGCCGCAGCCGGCGCCATCGGCCCCGGCCGGCATCAGGCTGTCAGCCTCTTCCCCGGCCGGGGCGTTCTGAAAGCCTGCCTGGGGATCCTGCTCCTCCACCTGCTTCTGGTAGTCGGCCAGGATTTCTTCACCGGCCTTTTCCTGCGCAAGGTCTTCCTGCGGCAGACGCGCTTCGGCGGTGCCGTCCGGCATCGGGTGGTCAGCCTCTTCTCCGGCCGGAGCGGCCTGAATGTCTGTCCGGGGGGCCTGCTCTCCCATCTGTTCCTGAGCGGCCCGGATTTCTTCGCTCTTTTCGTGCATCAATTCTCCCTGGGACAGCCGGTCCTCGGTGACGCCGACAGGCATCGGGCTGTCAGCCCCTTCCCTGGCCGGAGCCGCCTGCAAGCCTGTCTGGCTGTCCTGCTTCTCCACACTGTTCTGCTCTTCGGCCCTGAGCTCGTTATAATCGTTGTTCCATTCCTGCATCAGGTTACCTCTTTATAACCGGCATCCGGAAAGACCGGGCGTATGCCGGCAAAGACGGCCTTGTCAGACAGGTCCCCCGTGGCGACGGAGAGAAGCGGCACAGCCCGCTCAGGCCCAGGCGCTCTCTTCGGTCACGGTCCTGCAATCTTCATTGTCATGGTCGGGCACTCAGCCCGGAGTACCGAGGACGCACGGCGCAATGGCGGCACGCAAGCGCCTTTCGAAGCCCCCCGGGCCGGCAGTCGGAAACACCCATCAGCGCACCTTCTGCCGCCCTGTCGCCGGGCTGTGCACAGACGGCCCCGGAAACGATGTATGTCTGCCTCCTGCTGCCGGAGTTCTCCCGACGCCGAGGCTTTGCCCTGTCTGCGTTGCTGGCCCCTTCTTTCCCTTGCGGATCAGGATGTCGATATACATCGACATTCCCCCCCGCCTGAAGTCGGAGGATGCCTGGCTGCAGCGCCTTGGGCGCTTCACAGGCATATTCCTGCTTCAACGCGGGCGCCTGAGCCCCGCTCCACAGACTGTCACGGCCTGCCCGGCCACCAATACTTCAATGCGGCATATGGTCCGCACTTGCTTCTAATCCGCAGCGGACGCAATGGAACATCGCCTGCGTCCCGCGATCGCTCTTGTCCGCACAGCCCGCAATGACTGTGCCTGGCTGATGTATTGAGACGGGCTCAGTGCCAGCCTGCCGCCCGGCCATGGCGGACATGTTCTTCTCTTGCAGATCCTGAAGCACGGCAACAGCTTGTTTTTGCAAATTGTCGAGCCTGTCCTGCGAAGACAAACTTCTGCGGTTACTGGCTGTCTTGCGATACAGCCTGACAATTGTGTTCCGAAGCTCCCGCCAGATGACCGGGAACTTCACCCTGCTGGAAAGCCTGCGCTTGAGCAGGTGCCAGCTTGCCTTCATAGTTTCTGAGAATGTTTATTGATTCGATCACTGTCCCATCGGAGCATGTCCAGAAAACAGCTACAGCCGGCACGTAGCACAGTCAAACAAACCCGTCAAGAAAAAATTGAGACATCCTCAAAAAATTAGCAGACCCCATACTGACTGGCAAAGCCGGCGGCCTTTCCTTCACCGGGGGCCGTAACCGGCCTTGCTGGTGGAAGCAGTGTCGCCGGGAGCCATGACCGGGCGACCGATGAAGGCGGTATCGTCGGGAGCCTCCGCAGACGAGCGGCCCCGCAGCCATCGAAAAGGAGCGTAAGGAGCGTTAAGAAATGCCGCGCCCTGCTCCCTCTCCCCGGTCTGCCCATGGCGGAGAGTCAGCGGCTGGACAGGGCAGACATTGCGGGGTACTGCAGAGCAGCAACCAACCCTTCGACAGGATGGCAGACAGATGGAAGACATGACACTGAACAACGGCGTGAAGATGCCCATGGTCGGCTTCGGGACCTACAGGGTCTCCTCCCCGGAAGAATGCGGGCGCAGCGTCGCCGCGGCCCTCGAGGCCGGCTACCGCATGTTCGACACGGCCGCCTACTACGGCAACGAGGATCTTCTGGGAACGGCCCTGAAGGAGAGCGGCTTTCCGCGCGGGGACCTCTTCCTCGCGACCAAGGTCTGGTTCCGCAGCTTTCACGGCGGCCTCTGCCGCCAAAGCGTCCTCGATTCCATGGAGCGGCTGAAAGTCGACTATCTTGACCTTGTCCTCCTGCACTGGCCCTTCGGCGATGTCTACGCCGCCTGGCGGGATCTGGAGGCCCTGTACAGGGAAGGCCGCATCCGCGCCATAGGCGTCTCCAACTTCTACGCTGACCGCCTGGTGGACCTCATCTCCTTCAACGAGGTTGCGCCGGCCGTGAACCAGGTCGAGACCAACGTGCTCTGCCAGATGCGGGAGGAGCACAGATGGATGGAAAAGTACCATGTGGCCCATCAGGCCTACACGCCGCTCGGACGCGGCAGGGCCCTGACCGACCCGGTGCTCTGCGCCGCAGCCGCGGCCCACGGCAAAAGCCCGGCGCAGACGGCCCTGCGCTTTCTTTTGCAGAGCGGGGTTTCGGTCATCCCCAAGTCCTCCAGCCCCGAGCGCATACGGGAGAATATCGACATCTTCGACTTCGCCCTCTCCGAGGAGGAGATGGAGCGGCTCCGCGCCCTGGACACCGGGGTGCCGGTCATCGGCACGGCCAACACGCCGGAAAAGGTGGAGACGGCCGTCTCCTGGTAGGGCCCGCCCGCTCTCGCGCGGCTCGAGGCCGCAGTCACAGCTTGCCAGTCATTGGTCCGGCCTTCCCTCCCGGGGATGCCGGCAAGGCCCCGAGCCCCTGCCGCCCGGGGCCTTTCTGCATGCCTGCGGCAGCTTTGATTTTCATAGAAAAACAGGGTATTCGCTTTGTCAGTGGACGCGTCCCCCCAAGGAGCCCTCATGGAATACCCTGCGCAGTTCTTCTATCAGGCCACCATGCCTGAATCCGAATCGGCCATTGTCCAGGTTCTGTCTCTCGGCACGGAATGCACCTTCCCCAAGAATTACGACATGTACGCCGATGACAGCAACGCCAACTGCTTCTTCTACATCGCCTCGGGCAGCGTCTCCATCTATCACGACATGCCTGACGGCAAGTCCCTGCATATTCTGCGTCTGGGCAGGGGAAATCTCTTCGGCATCTCCGGCGCCATAGCCTACCGCTTCACCACCTTCCGCTGCTTCGAGGTGCGCTACCACACGCACACCGAAGTCCGCCTGTGGAAGTTCTCGGGCGACATGCTGCGCGATCCGCAGTTCATCGCCGAGCATCCCGACATCATCTCGGAAATCCTGCTGCAGCAGAGCATCAAGACCTTCATGATGCACTCGGCCTTCACCCAGGCGAACTCCGAGGCCGTGCATCAGTCCTTCTGCCGCTTCGCCCTGCGCCTGTACAAGGAGAAGGGGAGCAGGGAGATTCATCTGGGCATCACCCAGACCGAGCTGGCCGCCCGCTTCGGCGTGCACCGCACCACCCTCAACCGGGCCATACGCAAGCTGAAGGAGCTGGGCATCATCGCCTCCTGCACGCGCGACGGCTTTGTCATCGGCGACCTGGAGCGGCTGCGCCTGTATGCCGCCGGCGGCGAGGGCGCCGCGAAGTTCTGAGCCTGGCCGAAACCCGGGCCCCCCGCCGGGAGCCGCGGCCTGCACGCCGCGCCCCGCCTGCCGCACTCACAGCGACGCCTGCCCGGGCGCCTCTTTCCGCAGAGTCCTCTTGCCGGCCTGTCCGCCTCCCGGGCGGAGCGAAGCCCTCTCCCTGCAGGATGCGCTCTCCCTTTGCAATCGATTGCAAAAACTCCCCCGATGCGCAGTCCGTCGATACGCAGTCCATCATGCGCAGCC